>JAICSB010000102.1 GCA_025937115.1 Pseudonocardiaceae bacterium
ACGTGCCGCGACGACCTCGGCCTCCAGCGCCCGTTGCACCGCGCAGGCTCGCATGAACAGCACCTTAGAGGGCTCCCATAGGCTGCACCGATGCGAACCATTGCGGTGCTCGGCCTCAAGGGCGGGGTGGGCAAGACCACCATCGTGCTCGGGCTGGCCGGGGCTGCTCTGCAGCGCAAGATCCGGACCCTGGTTGTGGATCTCGACCCGCAAGGCAATTGCACCGGCACCTTGGATCCGGGCGCTACGAAAGCCACCCTGGCCGACGTTCTGGCCGATCCCAGACGCTCGGTACTCATGGATGCGATCGCCCCCAGCGCCTGGGGTGACGGCCTTGACGTGCTGGTCGGCGGCGAAGAGACCGAGGCGCACAACTGGCCGGATCCCGACCACGCCGGGCTCCGGCGCCTCGACCAAGCGCTGTCGAAGCTGGACACGGTTGCCGACGATCCACCGTACCGGCTGGTACTTCTGGACTGCCCGCCCTCGCTGGGACAGCTCACCCGTTCGGCGTTGGTCGCCGCTGACCGGGCGCTGCTGGTTACCGAACCGACCATCTACGCGGTCGCCGGCGTGCAACGGGCGTTCGAGGCCGTGCAGCACGAACGCGAGCACAACCCCGACCTGCAACCGCTGGGCGTGGTGCTCAACCGGGTCCGGGTGCGCTCCACTGAGCACAACTACCGGATCAACGAGCTACGCGAGATCTTCGGACCGCTCGTGCTACCCACCGTCCTACCGGACCGCGCGGCGGTGCAACACGCCCAGGGTGCCGGACTGTCGATCCAGCGCTGGGGCACTCCCGGAGCGCGCGAGCTCACGGTGGCCTTCGATGTGCTACTGGCTAGGTCGCTGCGCTCCAGCCAGCTGCGCCGTCGTACCGCGACCGACCTGGCACCAGACCTAGCAACACTCGGCCACTAGGACACCCCACGTCGTCATTCGCTCCGAATAAGGGCCGCCGGGAAAGTTCAGTTGTGCTGAGTGTTGGGGGGCAGGGCTTGCTGTGGGGAGGCGGGCTGCGACGCGGGCTCACCGGCGGTGACCTCACCCGCAATCGGCGCCCCACTGATCGAGGCGCGGATCTGCTCCAACCGGGACCGGCCGGCCATGTCCAGCGTGGACTGCTGCACCTCCAGCATCCGGCCCTGCACCGAGTTCTGAGCCAGCTCAGCGGCCCCGAGGGCGTTGGCGTAACGGCGCTCGATTTTTTCCCGAACTTCGTCGAGTGAGGGCGTATTACCCGGCGCAGCCAACTCGCTCATCGACTGCAGCGAAGCCGAGACCTGCTCCTGCATCTTCGCCTGCTCCAGCTGGGACAACAGCTTGGACCGCTCCGCGATCTTCTGCTGCAGGACCATCGCATTGCGCTCGACTGCTTGCTTAGCCTGGCCGGCAGCCTGCAAGGCCTGATCGTGCAGCGTCTTGAGGTCTTCCACGGACTGCTCCGCGGTCACCAGCTGGGTGGCGAAGGACTCCGCAGCCTGTTCGTACTGTCGCGCCTTGGCCTCATCACCGTGACCCCGCGCCTCGTCGGCGAGCACCAGAGCCTGTCGGGCCGAAGACTGGTACTTCTCGATCTCGCCGAGCTGCCGGTTGAGCTTGACTTCCAGTTGACGCTGATTGCCGATGACGGCGGCGGCCTGCTGCGACAGCGCTTGATGTTGGCGCTGCGCGTCCTCGATGGCCTGCTGGATCTGGATCTTGGGATCGGCGTACTCATCAATCTTGGACGAGAACGAGGCCATGAGGTACTTCCAGGCCTTCACGAACGGGTTGGCCATCTCTTCCGCTGCCTCTCGTCGTCACCAATCGGCAGCCATTGAGCAGAGCTGCGCGCTACGCCCATGGTGTCAGGTGAAAGGCAGCGCTTCCACCGACCCCAGGGACAACCGGGGGTTAGCCCTGAGCCGGCCGCAACCTCACTGGCTCAGGCGGCAACCAGCTCAGCCGCAAGAGTGTCGGGTACTTCTGGCAGGTACACCGGACCGAGATCGTCAGCCACCCGCCGCAGCAGCTCGTCCAACGGCAGGTCAAGTGCGACGCAGATCGATCCGAGGAGTTCGCTGGATGGCTCCTTGCGACCGCGCTCGACTTCGGACAGGTACCCCAGGCTCACCCGGGCGACCCGGGATACCTCACGCAGCGTGCGGCGTTGCGAGGTCCGCGTCCGGCGCAACCGCTCGCCGATGGCCTCCCGCAGCAGCGTCATCGCGTTTCCTCCAGGTGTCGGCCGGCTTTGTCCAACCGGCTTGCTTGTCCCCTACCGTACTCATCGGCCGGCTGGCCGGGCGTCCGCCGTGGGCGAACGTGTCGTCTTCATGGCAGGTTCATGGCAGGACCACCGCTCGGCGACCGGAGGCCCGCAGCCGTAGCGCCCGCGCTATGTAGTCTGCGCCAGTGATAACGGTGAGCAGCACCGCGATACCCATCGCCGCCCAGCGCACCGGATGGACCACTACTGGGAGCGGCAGCACGTAGAACTGGATCGCAACGGCCTGCGCGAAGGCCTTCACCTTGCCGCCACGGCTAGCCGGGATCACTCCATACCGCAAAACCCAGAACCGCAGCGCCGTGACACCCAGCTCCCGCACGGCGATCAGCACGGTGATCCACCACGCCAGCTCACCCAGCAGGCTCAGGCCCACCAGCGCCGCCCCGATGAGTGCCTTGTCGGCGATCGGATCGGCGATGGTGCCGAACTTGGTGATCAGGCCGCGACGCCTAGCCAGGTCGCCGTCGAGCCGGTCGGTCAGTGAGGCGACGCCGAAAATCACCGCTGCGGTGATCCGCCACGCCGGATCGCCGCCACCTTGGGCGAACAACGCGAGCACGAACACCGGCACCAGCACCATGCGTGACATCGTCAGCAGGTTGGCCAGGTTCCACAGCGGGACTTTCGTCGGCGGCGGGCTCACGGGACGCCGCCGGCCGGGGCCATCAGCTCCACGATCAGATCGACGCCCTCCGCGGCGATCACCCGGCAGCGCACCACGTCACCGATCGCGAACGGCGGCGTTCCCGATCGAGTGAACCGGCACTCGCCATCCACCTCGGGGGCCTGGTGCTCGGCGCGCCCGATGGTCTCGGCTCCCGCACTGTCGGCATCCGGCGCTGCAACACTTTCCACCAGCACGTCCACGGTTTCTCCGACGCGTTCCTCGGCTCGCGCAGTGGTGAGCTGCTCGGACAGCAGGCTGATTCGCGTGACGCGCTCGGCGATGGTGTCCTCATCGTGCTGGCCGGGCAGGCCGGCAGCCTCGGTGCCGTCCTCGTCGGAGTAACCGAATACGCCGATCGCGTCCAACCGCGCCTCGGTGAGAAACCGCTCCAGCTCCGCGACGTCGGCGTCGGTCTCCCCCGGGAACCCGACGATCACGTTGCTGCGCACTCCCGCTGCGGGCGACTGCTGCCGGATCTGGTCCAACAGGGCGAGGAAGGATTCCCGCGAGCCGAACCGGCGCATGCGGCGCAGCACCGGCTCGCTGGCGTGCTGGAAGGACAGGTCGAAATAGCTGGCCACCCCGACAGTGCGGGCGATCGTGGTCACCAACGCGGGTCGGGTCTCGGCGGGCTGCAGGTAGGAAACCCGGATCCGCAGGATGCCGGCGACGACCGAGAGCCGGCGCAGCAGCTCCTCCAACGCGCCCGGGCGCCCCAGGTCCTTGCCGTAGGACGTGGAGTTCTCACTGACCAGCACCAGCTCCCGTACCCCTGACCCGGCCAGCCACGCCGCCTCCGCCGCCACCTCGTCAACCGGGCGGGAGACGAACGCGCCGCGGAAGGTGGGGATGGCGCAGAACGCGCAGCGCCGATCACAGCCTGAGGCGATCTTCAGCGGGGCGACCGGGGAATCATCCAACCGGCGGCGCGGCACCCGCGGCCCCCAGCCGTGCCCGGGCAGCGCGGGACCGGCAGCGAGCGCCGCCGGCCGCGACGCCGGGGTGATCGGCAGCAGGGTGCGGCGGTCCACCGGCTGATGGGTCGGTACCGTCCGGCCGGCGAGTACCTCACGCAGCCGCCCCCCCAGCTCTGGGTAAGCGTCGAACCCTAAGACCGCGTCGGCCTCTGGCAAGCTGCGCGCCAGTTCGGTGCCGTAACGCTCGGCCAGGCAACCCACCGCGACGACCTTGGCGCCGGTGTCGGCGGCAGCCAGCAAGGTATCGATGGAGTCCTTCTTGGCAGCGGCGACGAAACCGCAGGTATTGACTACGACCACGTCGGGGCGGCTGTCGGGATCGACCAGCTCCCAACCGTCCTCGGTCAGCCGGCCCGCCAATTCCTCCGAATCGACCTCATTGCGGGCACAGCCCAGGGTGACTAGCGCGGCGCGGGGCGATTGCGGGGTTGCGGGCACCGGCTCAGCGTATCTGGCCGCTCTCCATGATCAGGTGCACGTGACTTACTCAACGGGATCGGGGCGGTGCAGCAGGCACGCCGCAACGAGTCCGGTCCAGCCGGTCTGATGTGAGGCGCCCAGCCCGGCCCCGGTGTCTCCGTGGAAGTACTCGTGAAACCACAGCTGATCGTGCCAGTGCGAGTCGGTCTGGAACAGCTCGTAGTTCCCGAACACCGGGCGGCGCCCAGCGGAGTCATTGCGGAATGTGCTGATCAACCGATCATTGAGGTCGGCGGCCACCTCAGCCAGCGTCCGCTTCATTCCAGAGCCGGTCGGGTGCTCGACGACGAAGTCGTCGCCGAAGAATCGGGCGAACCGGCTGATCGCCTCGACGAGCAGGTAGTTGACGGGGAACCACACCGGCCCGCGCCAGTTGGAGTTGCCCCCGAACAGACCGCTCGTCGACTCGGCCGGCTCGTAGTCCACCGACGCGTGCAACTCCGGCAGGTTGAGCACGAACGGCGCGTCACGGTGGTGGCGCGACACCGATCGCAGGCCGTGCGGCGAGAGGAACTCCTGCTCCGACAGCATCGGCTCCAGGATCCGGCGCAGCTGCTGCGGCCCCACCATCGACAGGAGCCGGCCCTCGAAGCCGTCCCGGACGTGGGTCTCGCCCACCACTCCGGCGTACTGCGGCAGGTGCGTGAGGAACCAGCGCACCCGCGCAGCGAAGTCAGGCAGCCGTTGCAGGACCGCGCTGCCCAGCGTGGTGGTTGCGCACAGCGGCAGCAACCCCACCAGCGACCGCACCCGTAGCGGGATCTTCCGGCCGTCAGCCGCGGACAGCACGTCGTAGAAAAAGCCATCGGTCGGATCCCACAGGCTGTCGTGAGCCGCTGCAGCGATGAAAGCGAAGTGCTCGAAGAACTTGGTGGCCAGATCCTCATAGGCCCGGTCGTGCTCGGCGAGCACCAAGGCCATCTCCAGCAGGTTCAGGCAGTACATCGCCATCCATGCGGTGCCGTCGCTCTGCTCCAGGACTCCGGCCAGCGGCAGCGCCGCGGACCGGTCGATCGGCCCGATGTTGTCCAGGCCGAGGAACCCGCCCTCGAAGACGTTGTTGCCCTCGCTGTCCTTGCGGTTGACCCACCAGGTGAAGTTCAACAGCAGTTTGTGGAACACCCGGGCCAGGAAGTCATAATCCCGTGATCCGTCGTTCTCGAAGACCCGCAGCGCGGCCCAGGCGTGCACCGGTGGGTTGACGTCGCCGAAGGCCCACTCGTACGCGGGCAGCTGACCACCGGGGTGCATGTACCACTCACGCAGCAGCAAGAGCAGCTGGTGCTTGGCGAACGTCGGGTCCAGGCGCGCCAGCGGCACGCAGTGGAAAGCGAGGTCCCAGGCGGCGTACCAGGGGTATTCCCACGGATCCGGCATCGAGATGACGTCGGCGTTGTTGAGATGGCGCCACGCGCAGTTACGACCGTGCTGGCGTTGCGGTGGCGGCGGTGGACCGGCCGGATCGCCGTCCAGCCAGCGCGCCACGTCGTAGTGGAAGAACTGTTTGCCCCACAGCATCCCGGCCATCGCCTGCCGCAACACCAGCGCGTCGTCGGCGGACGCCTCGGCCGGGGTCAGCGCCCGGTAGAACTCGTCGGCCTCAGCGCGCCGGGCCGTCATCACCGCGTCGAAACCCTCCCCCAGCTCACCGGCGCTGTCGCCGGCGGTCAGGCGCAGCCGGATCACACCCCGGCCACCGGCCGGCACGTCGAGCCGGTACCACAACGCACCCTTCGTGCCGATCCCGTCGGGCTTGACGGTCGCGGCGCCGGCCACCACATGATCGTTGATCCCGTCTTTGGGGTACGCCGAGCGGCCCGGCACGCCGTAGAGCCGCGCGGTGTTGGTCTCGTTGTCGCACAGCAGCGGCTGCGGAGCACCGTCGCCACCGAGGACCAGCGTGCCCAGCTCGGCGTGCCGCGCGCGCAACGTCGCGTCCGCCCCGCCGCGGATCTCCGGCACCGCGTCCTGCCCGGGCAGTCCCCACGCCCAAGTGTTGCGGAACCACAGCGTCGGCAGTACCTGCAGTGTCGCCGCTTCCGGACCGCGGTTGTCCACGGTGATCCGCAGGCACAGGTCCGTCGGGCCGGCCTTGGCGTAGTCGACCGTCACCGCCCAGTACCGGTCCTGCGCGAACACGCCGGTGTCGACCAGCTCGTACTCCGGCGCGTCCTTGCCCCGCCGCCAGTTCTGCTCGACCAGATCAGCATAGGGAAAAGGCCGCTGCGGGTAGTGGTATCTCCAGGTCATCCAGGAGTGCGTGGGCGTGGAATCCAGATACCACCAGTAGTCCTTGACATCCTCGCCGTGATTGCCCTCCGGCCCGGTCAGCCCGAACATCCGCTCCTTGAGGATCGGATCGACGCCGTTCCACAACGCCAGCGCTAGGCAGAACGTCTGACGCTCGTCGCAGACCCCGGCCATCCCGTCCTCGTTCCAGCGGTACACCCTTGAGCGGGCATGATCGTGCGGGAAGTAGTCCCAGGCCTCGCCGTAGGCGCTGTAGTCCTCCCGGACCGTGCCCCAGGCCCGCTCGGACAGATATGGGCCCCAGGCCCGCCAGGCCGCGGTACCCTCGTCGGCTTGCTGAAGCCGGATGTGCTCCGCTGAAGTCATGCTGGTCAGTACACCAGCCCGCTATCAACGTGACCTTCGGATGCCCCCCGACATGGAGACATATCGGGGTTAATAGGGCCCTCATTGCCCCGATATGTCTCCATGTCGGGGCAGCATTGCTCCGCGACGGCCCAGCCCGCGGGACACTACAGGGCATGACGACTCCGCTGCGCATCGCCTTCGGTCCCGCTGTGTGTACCTCACTCGCTGAGGGCGCTGATCGGGAATGGCTGGTCGCCGATGGCTGCGGCGGCTATGCGATGGGCACCGTGTGCGGGCTACGCACCCGGCGCTACCACGGCCTGCTGGTGCCGGCGGTCGGTGGCCCTTCGGCTCGCCGCCTCGGTTTGGTCACGCTGGACCCCATCCTGATGCTACCCTCGGGCGCCTCGGTGCGGCTCAGCGTGCACGAGTGGGCGGGCGGCGCGGTGTCACCCAGCGGGCATACCTTCCTCGAATCGTTCGACCTCGACGACGGGCTGCCGCGCTGGCGGTGGCGGGTCGGCGATGTCGTGGTGCAACGTGAGCTGGCGATGCGCCGCGGCTGCGGGTCGGTGGCGGTGGTCCACCGGCTGCTCGCGGGCGGGCCGGTGCACCTGGCGCTGGAAGCACTGGTGACCTGGCGCGACGCCCACGGCGAGCGCTTCGCCAACGGGCCGCTGCCGGTCGAGCAGGTTGATGGCGGGGCGGTGGTCGAGGGATCGTTCCGGCTCCGAGGACCAAGCTGGGCACCGGCCGGAGACTGGTACCGCGGCGTGCACGCGCGGTTGGAAACGCAGCGCGGGCTCAATGCTGACGAGGACGTGTGGCTGGCCGGCCGGTTCGCCGCCGACCTGGACCGCGCTGGCGACACGCTGCCGGTGTCGGCGTGGGCCGGGGACCTTGCGGCCGAGCCCCCACCGGCGGCCGAGGTGGTGGCGGCTGCCCGTGAGCGGGCCCGCATCCTGGTGACGACCGCGGGCGCGACCGAGGAGGTGGCGGCACGGCTGGTACTCGCAGCCGACGCGTTCGTCACCACCGCGCCGGACGTGGTCGCGGGTTACCCGTGGTTCGGGGCGTGGTCGCGCGACACCATGACGTCTTACGAAGGGCTGTTCCTCGCCACCGATCGGGTGGACGAGGGGCGTGCGCTGCTGCGCGGGTACGCTGCGACGGTTTCCGAGGGGATGCTGGCCAACACCGCGGACACCGGCTCCACCGAATACAACACAGCCGACGCCACGCTGTGGTTTGTCCACGCCGTCGACCGCCATGTCGCCGCGACCGGCGACCTCGACCTCGCCGCCGCGCTGCTGCCGGTGCTGGACGGGGTGGTGAAGGCGCACGTGCTGGGCACCCGGTACGGCATCGGCGTCGACCCGGCCGACGGGCTGCTGCGCCAGGGGCAACCCGGCTACGCGCTGACCTGGATGGATGCCCGGGTCGACGGGATCGGCGTGACGCCTCGCATCGGCAAGGCGGTGGAGATCAACGCGCTGTGGGTGAACGGTCTTGCGGCCCTGCGGGCGCTGCACACGCGTCTCGGTTCGGCTGCGCCCGACGTCGCTGAGCTGCACGAACGCGCCCGTTCATCCTTCGCCGCCCGCTATCTCGCCGCAGGTGGCGGGCTCTACGACGTCGTGGACGGCCCGGCCGGCGATGACGACGCCGTGCGACCCAACCAACTGCTCGCGTTCTCGCTGCCCCATGCACCGCTCACCGAACCTGGCGCCGTTGGTTTGCTTGCCGCGCCGCTGCTCACCCCGCTCGGGCTGCGCAGTCTCGCGGCCGGCTCACCCGGCTACCGCGGCCAACACCGTGGGGGGCCGCGCGACCGCGACAGCGCCTACCACCAAGGCACCGTCTGGCCTTGGCTGATCGGTCCCTACGTTGATGCCTGCCAGCGGACCGGCGTCCCCGCCGACGGCGTGCTCGCCGGTTTGGCGGCGCACCTGGCCGAGTGGGGACTCGGCTCGGTCTCCGAGACCGCCGATGGCGACGCACCCCACGCCGCCACCGGCTGCCCTTTCCAAGCCTGGTCGGTCGCCGAACTCAACCGCGCCATCCGGCTCACCGCGCCATAGCCGCCCACCGGAGGAGAAGGACGCTCCGTTCTTCGTCCCACAGCTGCTCAATACCCGTCACGGCGTCGTCATCGCCGAGAACCTCCGGCTGGCCGAGCTCGCCGCAGACCGGGTGACAGAGTTACTCGTCACAGGATCGAAACCTGGGCGTGCTGAACTGGGGAATCATCCCCATGACGGTACGCAGGAAGTGGTCTCGGCGCTCTGTTGAGGTATTACGCCCGGGAGTACGTCGCCGCGAGCCGGGCACGGCCAGTGGCGCAGGAGGTTTCCGATGCATGACACACACATCGCGGTCGCGCAGGAAGTCGACCAATACGCCTCGCAGCGGATGGCCGCGGCCGCCACGGCGAAGGCCGCGCGGTTGTGGCCGGGAGTAATCGGCGAGGTGCTCGCTGGCGAGATCATGGCGGTGCTTGATCTACC
>JAICSB010000658.1 GCA_025937115.1 Pseudonocardiaceae bacterium
GGCGCCGTCGATGCGGGCGGCCTCGGTGATCTCGCGCGAGCTGCGGCTGAAGTAGGTGCGCATCCAGTACGTCCCGAAGGCGACCGACTGCGCCGTCTGGGGCAGGATCAGCGCCCAGTAGGTGTCCGTGATGCCGAGGCCGCGGAAGTCGTAGTAGAGCGGGATGACCAGGGCCTCCTCGGGAACGGTCAGCCCGAGCAGGAACAGGTAGAACAGGACGCTCACGCCCGGGAACCGCATGGTGCCGAAGGCGTACGCGGCCATCGTCGAGAGCACCGCGGCCGCCACGACGACCACCACGGTCACGATCACCGACGAGCGCAGGTAGGTCCCGAAGTGCCCGCGCTGCCAGGCCTCCACGAAGTTATGCCAGTGGAGGCCGTCGGGCAGCAGCAGCCCCGGCTGGGCGTGCTCGTTGCTGGACAGGGCCGTCGAGACGATCTGCAGCACCGGCACCAACGCGATGACGACGAAGAGGACCAGCACGGCGTAGGTGAGGGTGCGGTCCAGCCGCGAGCTGATCACTGCGTGCCCTCCACCAGGCGCGAGACGACCACGGTCAGCAGGAAGATCAGCACCGTCAGCCCGATGCCGACCGCCGCGGCAGAGCCGACCTGCCCGATCTCGAAGGCGCGGTGGTAGACCTCGTAGGCCGGCACCGCCGTGCTGTTCCCCGGCCCGCCCGCGGTGGTCAGGTAGATCAGGTCGAAGTTGCGAAGACCCGCGACGATCGTCAGGGTCGCCGCGACGGCGATCTGCGGACGCAGTGCCGGCAGCGTGACGGCCTTGAACTCCTGCCACGGCCCGGCGCCGTCGAGGCGGGCCGCCTCGTAGCGCTCGCGCGGGATCGACTGGACGCCGGCCAGGAACAGCACCATGCACAGGCCGAAGCCGACCCAGGTGCCGGCCACGCCGATCGCCGGCAGCGCGAGGGTGAAGTCACCGAGCCAGGAGTGCGCGAGCCCACCGAGACCCACCAGCCGCAGCGCCTCGTTGAGCAGGCCGGAGGGTGCGTAGATCCATCGCCAGGTCACCGCGACCACGACCATGGCGAGCACCTGCGGCAGGAACAGCACCGTGCGGAAGAAGGTGAGCCCCCGCAGCCGCACCCTCGACATCGCCGCGGCCAGCAGCAACCCCAGGGCGATCGGCAGCAGGGAGTAGAAGACCAGCAGCACCAGAGCGTGCAGGAACGGGCCCCGCAGGGTCGGGTCGGAGAACAGGGCGCCGTAGTTGCCCAGCCCGACCCAGGTCGCGACCGAGAGCCCGTCCCAGCTGAACAGGGAGTACCAGACCGACTGCCCCAGCGGCACGATGACCATGGCCACGAAGACCACCAGCGCAGGCGCGATGTAGAGGTACCCAAGCGCTCGAGGCTCCCCGGGCGCGCGGCGACGATAGGCGGCGCGCACCCGGTCGGCCATCGAGGAAGCCCTAGCCCTGGTGGAACTTCGAGTAGTCGGCCTGGAGGGTCTGCGTGAACTGCTGCGGCGTCGCCTTGCCGCCGATGAGGTTCTGCAGCGCCGCGGTGATCGTGTCGTAGAACGTCGGCGTCGAGTAGTCGAGGTAGGGCACCAGGCCGTCGGCCGAGCTGATCTTCTGCCAGCCCGCGACCATCTGGCCCTCGATGCTCGACGACGACAGCGTGCCGACGGCCTTCCCGGGCACAGCGGGGAGGTTGCCGGTCCGGAGCATCACGTCCGCGGCGTGCGCGTCGGTGATGAAGTCGATGTAGGCGGCGGCGACGTCGGGGGTCTTCGACTTCGAGGTGACGCTGAAGGCCAGCGACTCACCGCCGGTGGTCGCCAGACCCTTGCTCGACGGCGGCGTCGGCATCAGGCCGAGCGAGCTGCCCATCGGCCCCTTCAGGGCGGCGGCCTCCCACGTCCCGGTGATGTCGAAGACCCCCTTGCCCTGGGCGAACTGCTTGTTGGCGTCGTCGTAGCCGATGCCGTTGACCCCGGAGGGGAAGTAGCCCTTCTTCGCCCATGCCTGCAGGGTCGTCGCCGCCTGAAGGAAAGGCGCCCCGGCGAAGCTGAAGGATGGGGCAAGCCGAAGCGCCGGTTGCAAGGCGGCCGGACCAAGTTGCGCGTTGAGGAGGGCAAGATACCAGGCATCGCCGACCCAGGCGTCTTCGTTGCCGAAGCCGAGCGCCGTATAA
>JAICSB010000205.1 GCA_025937115.1 Pseudonocardiaceae bacterium
GAGCTGGACTGGGCGCAGTTGGTAGTCCTGCAAGGCCACGTACTCGAGCACGTACCGGCGTTGAAAGCGTCCAACCACATCGTCATCGCCGACATCTACGACCCGATGCACCTCGAACAGCTCGAGCAGGGCCGTGATCTGGGTGATAATCAGCGCGCCCAAGTCGTCGACGCGGTCACCGCAGTGTTGTCCGCCCAGCTGCGCCGCGGTGACTTCTTCCTGTGTGCCTCGCAGCGGCAGCGGCATTTCTGGCTCGGGCATCTGGCCGCGATCGGGCGGCTGTCCCCCACCGTCTACGACGCCGACCCGTCGACCCGCTCGCTGCTCGCGGTCGCGCCCTTCGGGCTGTCCGGGAAACCACCGCAGCGCACTGGTCCCGGATTGCGCGACACCCTGGGGTTGGGACCGCGGGAGAAAGTGGTGCTCTGGGCGGGCGGTGTCTACTCCTGGTTCGACCCGCTGACCCTGCTGCACGCCGTGCACGCGTTGCGTGCCGAGCACGACGACGTGCGCCTGGTGTTCCTCGGGATGCGTCACCCGAACCCCGACGTGCCTGAGATGGGTATGGCCGGGCAGACCCGCCGGCTCGCCCAGACCCTGGGCCTGACCGGCGAGCAGGTGTTCTTCAACGAAACCTGGGTGCCCTACGCCGACCGGCAGAACTGGCTGCTCGACGCCGACGCCGGTGTCACCACGCACTTCGAGCACGTCGAGACCACATTCGCGTTCCGGACCCGGGTGCTGGACTACCTGTGGGCTGGGCTGCCCATCGTCACCACCGACGGCGACGCCTTCGCTGAGCTCGTCGCCGCGGAGCAGCTCGGTGTGGTGGTGCCCGCGCAAGATCCGGCGGCGCTGGCCGCGGCGCTGCAGCGGGTGCTCTACGACGACGACTTCGCCGCCGGTTGCCGCGACCGGATCGCGGCGGTGGCCCAGCGCTTCACCTGGGAGACGGTGTTGGCGCCGCTGGTCGAGTTCTGCCGGCACCCGCGGCCCGCGCCGGACCGATTGCGCGGCACCCCGCTGACCGCACCCGACCGGCGGACCGGGGTGACCGGCGCGCTGCGCCGCGATGCTGCACTGGCGCGCTCCTACCTCGCCGCCGGTGGCCCCAGCGAGGTGGCCCGGCGAGCCGCCGGACGGCTTCGGAGGTGGGCTAAGCCCTCGTAGGGCGCCTCGGCCCACAGGCGCACGACGGTGCCATCGGGACCGGCGGCGACGTGGACATCGTCGGCGAGCAGGCGAATCAACGGCAGACCACGGCCGCGAAAACGGTCGTTGGTGGGAACCCGCCAGCTACCGTCGTCTGAGATGGTGATCAGGAGGTGGGCACTGCTCCGGCGTGCTTGTAGCCGCACCGGCCCGTGCGGGCAGTCAGCGTAGCCGTGCTCTACCGCGTTGGTCATCGCTTCATAAACCGCCAACACGAGATCCTCGACCAGTTCGGGAGAAACGTCGGCGGTGAGCCAGTCGCGCAACCGGCGCCGTGCCAGCGAGACGTTACGGTCGGTCGCAACCATCTGCATCTGCAATGGCGGCCGCACGTCGTCGAATGGCTCGGTGAGCCAGCGCGGATTGATGTCCATGTTAGTCGAGGCATACCCGGGTTGGGTCCCGGTTGAACGTCTGCGGCCGAATTTGATCACTTCGCCCGGTGGCTTACGGTCACATCGATGTGCACTGATTGCTCACCACCCGACGAGCGCCCGCTGCGCGTGCTGGTAGACGGCACGCCACTGCTCGGGCAGCGCAGCGGGATCGGTCGCTATACCGCCGCGCTGCTGCGGGAGCTGGCGGCCCGCTGCGACGTGGACGTCACAGTGACCGCGTTCACCGCTCGCGGGCAGATCGAGCTGCGCGGCGCGGTACCCGCCGGGGTCGCCGTGCGCGGCGGCCCGGTCCCGGCCAGGGCGCTGCGGGCGCTGTGGCGAAGCGTGGGCTGGCCCCCCACCGAGCTGCTCGCCGGCGACGCCGATGTACTGCACGCCACTAACTTCGTACTGCCACCGTCGACTCGGGCTCGCGGCGTCGTGACCGTGCACGACCTGGCGTTCCTGGACCGGCCAGACTTTCTGTCCTCGCCGCAGCGTGATCTGCCCGCGCTGGTCGGGCGCTCGGTGGCCCGCGCGGCGATCATCTGCACGCCCAGCGACGCGGTGGCGCAGCAGGTGACCAGCCGGCTCGGCGTCCCCGAACAGCGGGTCGTGGTCACCCCGCTGGGAGTGGATCGCGCCTGGTCAAGCGCTGTGGCGCCCACCGAAGCACTGCGCGCCACGCTGGGTCTGCCACCGCGGTATCTGCTGTTCGTCGGGGCAGTGCAACCGCGAAAGGGCCTCGACGTGCTGCTAGATGCGCACCGGTCACAACCTGGGCTCGCGCCGCTGATGCTCACCGGGCCGGCAGGCTGGGGCCCGGCGCTGACGACCTCGTCCCGGGTGCACACCATGGGCTATCTCGACGAGGCTGACCTGCGCTGCGTGGTCGCCGGCGCGATGGCGGTGGTGCTGCCGTCACGCGATGAGGGCTTCGGCTTGCCGGTACTGGAGGCGATGGCGGCCGGGATACCGGTGGTGTGCTCCGACCTGCCGGCACTGCGAGAGGTCGCCGGTGGGCTCGCCACCCTCGTCCCGCCGGGCGACCCTGCCGCCCTGGCTACCGCCCTGGCCAGCGTGGACGGCGCGGACCGCGACCCCACCGGGGCGGCCGCCCGACGCGCGCACGCGGCCGGCTACAGCTGGCAAGCCTGTGCTGACGCGACGGTCCGCGCCTACCGGAAGGCCCGCGACTGGGCCGGTGACGTGTGAAAAGTTCACGGGTCACCGGTGACGGATACACCGGGATAGGTTTCACCCACGGGGAGTAGCGGAGCGGCGTTACCAAGCCGTTATGATAGGCCTAGGTCGCACACAGCTACGCCGAAGGCTCCGAGGAAGGCCGGTCACCCCCATTCGAGTGCTGGGGGCCATCGCATTCAGCTACGTCAAACGCTGGCGCATGACTGCGCCCGCGCGATGGCGCGCGCGTTCATACAGGAGGGGGAGGACGATGCTCACTCGCCGAACTCAGATCGGGGCCATCTTTGCGGCTCTGGGCGCGGCAACTGTAGCAGTCACGGTCAGCGCAGCAGTGCCTGGGGTGGCGCAGACCGCGCCGCTGGGCGGAGCGAACCCGGTCGCCGTGTTGACCGGTGCCCAGTCGATCAACGCAACCGAGTCTCGGTACCAGGTCAAGGGCACCGATCTCGGGATCATGTGGACTGACGAGCGAGGGCAGATCCTGGCCGCTTTCGGCGACACCTTTGGGCTCGGATGGGCCGGGATCAGCAGCGGATTCGCCAACCCCGGCACGATCGATTGGCGCTCGAACACGTTGGCCCGCAGCACGGACCGCAATCCGTCAAACGGCATGTCGTTCAACAACTACGTCACCGACCGTCCGGGCCACGCCAAGGAGCTGCTGCCGTCACTGAAGAAGGACGGCGTCGAGATGACCAAGATCCCGACCGGCGGCATCAACGTCAGCGGGCGCAACTACCTGGCTTACATGTCCATCCGCAGCTTCACCCAGCCGGGCCAATGGCTCACCAACCACAGTGGTATCGCCTACTCCGACGACGGCGGTCAGACCTGGAAAGACGCCTCCAGCGCGCGCCGGCCGAACACCGCAGGCTTCGACGATCAGTTTCAGATGATCGCCTTTGCCCGGCGGGACGGTTTCGTCTACGCCTATGGCACGCCCAATGGCCGCTTCGGTGACGCCCACGTCGCCCGCGTCCCCGAGCA
The DNA here is from genome assembly GCA_025937115.1 of Pseudonocardiaceae bacterium. The sequence continues at coordinate 3,783 of JAICSB010000205.1, forward strand.
GCAACTACTCGACCAATCCGCCTACGAGTACTGGACCGGGAAAGGCTGGCAGCACGGCAGTAGCGCGATCGCGACCCCGATCGTCGATGGGCCGGTGGGTGAGCTGTCGGTCCGCTACGACCAGACTCTCAAGAGCTGGGAGATGATGTATCTCGACGAGTCGCGCAAGGAGATCGTGGTCCGGCTGGCGCCGCAGCCCGCTGGACCATGGAGCGCCGAGATTCCGGTCGCCACATCGCGCGAGTACCCGGATCTCTACGGCGCTTTCTTCGATCCGGATTCCAAGGGCGCGGACATCTACTTCACGATGACCCAGTACGGCAGCTACAACGTCATGATGATGCACGCCAAACTGCCGGCCAGCGCCATACGCAGCGCCCTGAAATAACCCCGTCAGCAAGCGCGCCATCGCCGTGGGTGTGTGCCGTGAACTCGACAAGACGGACCTTTTCGCGCGACGGAATGTCGGTGCCGTCGAGTTCACGACGTGCGGCACGTCAGCTGACGTGCGCTCCGGCAGCGACGGCGGCGTGCAGCGCCGCCCGCCAGGGGCGCAGCTCAGGCAGGGCGGCAGCGGTCCAGCTGGCGATGTCCAGGGTCGAGTTCGCGGGGCGCGGGGCGGCCCGCGGGAACTCGGCGGTGCTGCACGGGCGTACCCGGCCCGGGTCGGCACCGACCTCGGTGAACACGGCCCTGGCCAGTCCGAACCAGGTCGTGGCGCCGCCGTTGACACAGTGCAGCACGCCGGCCGGCACCCGGTCCGCAGCCAGCGCGAGCGCGATCAGGCCGTCGGCGAGATCCGCCGTCCAGGTGGGGTTGCCGTGCTGGTCGTCGACCACCCGGACCGGGTCGTCCCCGCGGGCCATCCGCGCCATGGTGCGGACGAAATTGGCGCCGTGCGCGCCGTAGAGCCACCCGGTACGAACCACATGCGCGGATGCACCAGAGCCCAGCACCGCCCGCTCCCCCTCGAGCTTGGTTCGGCCATACACGGTCCGCGGCGCCGTGCGGTCGTTCACCTGGTTGGGCCCCGTGCCGTCGCCGGCGAAGACGTAGTCGGTCGAGATGTGCACCAGATGCGCATGATGGGCCGCGCAGGCCAGGGCCAGGTTCGCGGGACCCTGCGCATTGACCGCGTGGGCCCGCGGAGCACCCTCGCCCTCAGCGGTGTCCACCGCCGTGTAGGCCGCCGCGTTGATCACCACCAGCCGGCCGCCGCGCCCAGCCAATGAAATCGCGCTAGATACCGCTGCCGGATCGGTGATGTCGAGCTCGGCCGAGCCCGGGGCGTGGATTCGAGTGATGCCCACACGAGCAGCTGCCGCCGCCACATCCCGACCGAGCTGACCACGCGCACCGATCACCAACAGCGACAAGTTCATGCCTTCAACGGCTCCCACCAGTCCCGGTGCTCGGCATACCAGCGCACCGTCTCGGTCAGCCCCTGGGCGAAGTCGACCTCAGGGGTGTAGCCGAGCTGGGTGCGGATCTTCGTCCAGTCCACCGAGTATCGACGGTCATGGGCCTTGCGATCGGCCACCGGCGCAACCTGCGACCAGTCCGCGCCCAGAGCATCCAGCAGCAGGCCGGTGAGCTCGGTGTTGGTCAGCTCGGTGCCCCCGCCGATGTTGTAGATCTCGCCAGCCCGACCGCGCTCGAGCACCAGCACGATGCCACGGCAGTGGTCATCGACGTGCAGCCAGTCCCGCACGTTGAGTCCATCGCCGTATAGCGGCACCGGGCGCCCGTCAAGCAGGTTGGTGACGAACAGCGGGATAACCTTCTCCGGGTATTGGTAGGGCCCGTAGTTGTTTGAGCAGCGGGTGATCCGCACGTCCATGCCGTGGGTGCGGGCATAGGCCCGGGCGAGCAGATCGCCACTGGCCTTGGACGCCGAATAGGGCGAATTCGGTTCCAGCGGGTGGTTCTCGGACCACGAGCCCGACTCGATGGACCCGTAGACCTCGTCGGTGGAAACCTGCACAAACCGCGACACACCCGCCTCCAGCGCAGCCTGCAGCAGAATCTGCGTGCCCACCACATTGGTCACCACGAACGGGTCAGCACCCAGGATCGAGCGGTCCACATGTGACTCCGCGGCGAAGTGCACGACCACATCGATGCCGACCATCAGATCGGCGACCAGCGGGGAATCGGTAATGTCGCCCTTGACGAAGTGCAGCGCCGGCTCGGTCGCGACCGGCGCTAGGTTCGCCTCATTACCGGCGTAGGTCAGCTTGTCCAGCACCACCACCTCAGCGCCGGCCAATGTCAGTTCAGCACCCTGAAGCACCCGACGCACGAACGTGGACCCGATGAACCCGGCACCGCCGGTGACCAGTAACCGCATCC
>JAICSB010000452.1 GCA_025937115.1 Pseudonocardiaceae bacterium
GCTGGGTCGGCCGCGCGGCGAGGTGCCCGCAGGATGCGGGTCCTTTTCCGCGCGGCCTCCCGGCGAACCGGACGTGCCCGTTTCCGAGCATCCGGCTGTCCAGTGACTATTCCGTGAGCGGTGCGGTGGTTTGCCCTGTGTGGATGTGATCGTGGCAGCTGGCACAGACCACGAGGGTCTTGCGGCGCCGTCTGCGCATGATTTGCGCCCACTTGGGTTGCGCCGGTTCGGGCGTGTCGAGGTCGGCGAGTTTGCGGACGTGATGCACCCGCATCAATCCGGTGTCCTCGCAGAGCTCACAGCGGCCTTTCAGGAGCCGGGTGACTATCTCCTTCTGCCGTTGGGGTGCTCGTCCCGGGATGCGGTCGTTGAGGACCGCGGTCTTCTGCCGCCGCAAGGGGATTCCGCCGAACCGTGCGACCAGTGGTGCCCTGTTCCCTTCGTGTTGGACGACGGCCTCGTAGCACGTGCGTGGCCCGGACGTAGTGTCGATCTTGGCGCGGTGTTTGTCGGTCATTCTCTTCACACTCGAGCGGTGCTTGGAGGCCAGCGTCTTCAGCATCGAGGTCTCGGCGGCCCACCGCAGCCTGTGCAGCGTGCGGATGTTGCCGGCGAGCAGGTAGTACTGAACGATGCCCCGGTACTCGGCCCCGTAGACCTTGACGATGTCGTGGTCGTTACGGTTGAGCAGCTCGGGCCGGCGCGCGGGTTTGCCGCGCTGGAGATACCGGGAGCATTGGGCCTGGATCGCCGTCCGTGGCACGCGCAGACCGATTTGGCCGTTGACTGCGCGGCGCCCACGGGTGAGCTGGTGCTCGTCGTGCTGGACGGTGATCTCATAGCCGAGGAACCGTGCCGCGCCCGTTCGGGCGTGGGTGATCAGCGTCTTGTCCGGAGACAGTTCCAGCGCGAGGTCGTCGCGTAGGAACGCCGCGAGGCGCTGTTTGATCTCCTCGGCCTCAGCCTTGGGTCCGGCGAACCCGAGTAGATGGTCATCGGCATAACGCAGATACCGCAGCCGCCGGTAGCTCGGATCGTGCAGATCCACGCTGGGCATGCTGCGCAGCCGCTTGAGCAGCGCCCGGGTCTCGACCCGGTCGCCGCGCCTGCGGGCTCGCGCGAGCGCGTTTCGCATCTCCCGGTAGGCAGGGTTACGGGCCCTGCGTACTCCTCGGGTGTACTGCGGGATCAGAACCGTCTCGACAAAGGTGTCCAGCTTGTGCAGGTAGATGTTGGACAGGACCGGGGAGGTTACGCCTCCAACGCACTTGGCAACTTCTGTTTCGATGTCACGCTGAGTTATCGCCGGCTGGAACGGCCCCAGCGTGTCACAGACGGGGTATGACATGTCGAGTAGTATTATTATGGCATGGTTGGTGGTCGCGCTCGATCTGGCGCTGGGGAGTACGCGCGGCGGGTCAACGCTGCGGTCGAGATGCTGGATACCGGAGTGTCACTCGCCGATGCCGCCCGTGCGCTGGCGGACCGGTTTGGGTGTTCGATTCGCCAAGCCCGCCGGTATGCCGAGCGCGCTGACGCGGGTGGCCGGGCGGCGGTCCCGGACCCGACGACGGTGTTCACCGTCAAGTTGCCCGTGGTGCTGGTGGCCGCGGTTCGAGCGCGGGCAAAGGACTCGGGCAGCACGATCTCCGCCCTGGTCACCCAAGCGCTGACCGAATTCTTAGCGCGGGGCCGCGGTAGGCCTCGGCGCCGGTGAGCGAGTGGGTGGTCGAGGCCGAGTTCGTGTTCGACCGCCACGCGGCCACCGATCTGTCGGTGGCCTACACCATCCTCGTGCCCCAGCGACGGGCCCGCGTCGAACGGGCCGCTCAGGAAGGAAGAGTGCGACATGACCAGCGCGGCGATCTATGCGCGAGTGTCCTCAGCACGGCAGAAGAAAGACGAGACGATCGCATCGCAGACCGCGGCGCTGCGCGCGCACGCCGAGCAGCGGGGGCTTGAAGTTCCCGCCGAGTGGGTTTTCGAAGACGAAGGACACTCCGGGGCCACCCTCATTCGCCCGGCGCTGGAGCGACTACGCGATGTCATCGCCGGGGTCGGAGTGGATGTGGTGTTGTGTTACTCCCCGGACCGGCTGGCCCGTAAGTTCGCCTACCAGGCACTGCTGATCGAGGAATTCGCCCGCGCCGGCACCAGGGTGGAATTCATCAAAGGCCCACGCGGAGACACCCCCGAAGACCAGCTGATGGTGCAGTTCCAGGGCATGTTCGCCGAGTACGAGAAGGCGCAGATCCTGGAGCGCTACCGGCGTGGCAAGGCCCACCGCGCCAAGACCGGGTCGATCAACGTGCTCTCCGGCGCCCCATTCGGCTATCGGTATGTCCGCAAAAACGCCCATACCGGCGCGGCCTATGAGATCGTCGAGCACGAAGCAGTGCTGGTCGCCGAGCTGTTCCGTCGCTACGCCGACGAGGGCACCTCGATCGCCGAGCTAGCCCGCTGGCTGTCCGACCAGGGTGTCCCGACCCGTACTGGTAAGCACCGCTGGGACCGCTCGGTGATCTGGGGCATGCTGCGCAACCCCGCCTACGCCGGCCGCGCGATGTTCGGCAAGACCATGGTGGTGCACGAATCGCCCGGCTTGAACCGGGTGGCCCGCCTACAGGGACGCTCGGTGCCGCGGGCGAGCAAAACCGCCGACCGTCCCCCAGACGAGTGGACCGAGATCGCCGTCCCGGCCATCGTCAGCGAACAGATCTTCGACCGGGTCGGCCACCGTCTGGCCGACAACAAGCGCTTCGCCTCCCGCAACAGCAAAAATCCGTCGCTGCTGCAAGGCATGGCTGCTTGCTCGGCCTGCGGATACGGCTACTACCGCGCCTCGACCCGAACCACGAACAAGAAGATTTACTACTACCGATGCCTGGGCTCCGACGACTACCGCTACGAAGGCGGACGAGTCTGCGCCAACAAACCAGTACGCGCGGACTACCTCGACACCGTGGTCTGGAACCACATCACCACGCTGTTGGCCGACCCACAACTGATCCGAGACGAGATCGACAAACGCCTGCACACCGCACGCAGCAGCGACCCCACAACCCACCAACGCGCACGCCTGGACACCGCACTAGCCAAAACCACCAGCAGCATCGCCGCCATGATCGAGGCGTTCGGCGAGCAACTGATCACCATCGACGAGCTGCGTGCCCGCATGCCCGAACTGCGCGCCCGGGAAACCAACCTGCGCAACCAGATCGAAGCCCTCGACGCCCAGCTCGCCGACCGCCAGGCCTACCTCACCCTCGCCACCGACCTTGAAGGCTTCCTCACCCAACTCCACCAAGGCGCCGAAACCTCAACCACCGACGAACGCCGACGCGTCCTACAACTACTCGTCAAAGACGTCCTCATCGGACCCGAAAAAGTCACCATCCGACACCGCATCCCCATCCGAGAACGCACCCAC
>JAICSB010000734.1 GCA_025937115.1 Pseudonocardiaceae bacterium
AGTAGCTGTAGAGCGCGCGCTCGACGGTGCGCACCGAGCCGTCGGGGTTCACCCGCGCCCCGTCGAAGACCAGGCCGGTGCTCGGGTCGATCAGGTGCTCGAGAATCCAGTCGACCAGGGACGCGGCGATGCCCAGGTTGCCCCGGCGGGCGTAGAAGATCGCAGCCGGCCCGGTGGCCGGGACGTTGATGAAATCGTCGCCGACCCGCCACCGCATCCCCCCGCTCGGGCCTCGGCCGAAACGCAACCGGCGCATGATGGCCTGCTCCGCGCCCAGCTTGCGGATCCCAGCCAGCGTCGCGCTGCGCTGCAACGCCAGACCCATCCACGCGATGTCGTCGAAGTAGTCGTTGACCCAGCCGGTGAGGTTGCGCACCCGCACCCCGCGGACCAGCGCCGCGGTGGTGTCTCGCCGCCACTGCGTCGGGGCGCGCTGGTAGGCGTCGAGCGTGCAGTCGATCAGGTGCGCCTGCCACCAGTAATGCCACTGCGCTGAGTGTCCCGGCCAGCCGGGTCGTCCCAACCGGGTGTCCGGCAGGCTCCACAGCCAGTGCAGGTGCCGGGTGTGCACCGCGCGTTCCGCGGCGGCCGCGCGGGCCGCCCACACGCTCACCAGGCCGTCCCGAGATCGGCGTGCTGGCGGATCCAGGCGTGCATGGCGATCCCGGCGGCCACCCCGGCGTTGATCGACCGGGTGGAGCCGAACTGGGCGATCGAGACGGTCAACGCGGCCCCCTTGCGGGCTTCGGCGGTCAGGCCAGGGCCTTCCTGCCCGAACAGCAGCAGGCAATGCCGTGGCAGGGTGGCGGTTTCCAACCGCAGTGCACCCGGCGAGTTGTCCACCGCCACCACGGTCAGCTCCGCCGCAGCCGCGTGACTGAGCAACCCGGTGATGTCGTCATGGTGGCGCAGGTGCTGGTAGCGGTCGGTGACCATGGCGCCGCGGCGGTTCCACCGGCGGCGGCCCACGATGTGCACCTCGGCCACGGCGAAGGCATTCGCGGTGCGCACCACGGTGCCGATGTTGTGGTCATGGCCGAAGTTCTCGATCGCCACGTGCACGGGGTGGCGGCGGGCGTCCAACGCGGCAACCACCGCGTCGCGGCGCCAATACCGGTAGGCGTCGACGACGTTGCGACGGTCGCCCTCGCGCAGCAGCTCCGGGTCGTAGCGTTCGTCGTCGGGCCACGGTCCCGGCCAGGGACCGACGCCGACGGTCTCACCCCACTCGGTCGCGCCAGACTGGAGCGGCTGCTGTGCGTCGCGTTCAGTGCTGTAGCGCTCGTGGGTCAGCGGTGGCCTCGGCGCGATGCCATCAATCACGGATCTCCCCACAACCCGCAAGACCTGCTAACTCGCTGCCCACAACGGCGACCCTAGTCACTCTGTGCTCGATCCGACCCGCGGCCGCGCTGAGCGGTGCCGTGCCGGGTGCACCGATGGGGCTCATCAACGGCTGGGTGGACACCGAAACGCCTAGCTCACCGCAACCCCAGGTCGGTCATGCTCAGGACTGCGCGGTAAGGCAGCCCAGCTGCTTCGATCGCCTCGCGGGCGCCGGTGTCGCGGTCCACCACCGTGGCCACGCCGACGACGTCGGCCCCTGCCTCGCGCAGCGCCGTCACAGCGGTGAGCACCGATGCGCCGGTAGTGGAAGTGTCCTCGACGGTAAGGACCCGGCGGCCAGTGACGCGGGGGCCCTCGATGCGCCGCTGCATCCCGTGCGGCTTGGTCGCGGTGCGCACCACAAAGGCGTCCACCGGGGGACCGGGCGC
>JAICSB010000245.1 GCA_025937115.1 Pseudonocardiaceae bacterium
ACCGAACCTTGTACCGCATCCCGATGCCGTGTCGTGCGGTCGGAACGCGGTTCCTCCGTCCCGGGTTCTCCTCGTCGGGGATCTCTCGATACCAGCGGTCCTGTATGTGTGCCATGTGTCTCTCCTAGTCAGGGGTTGCCGGATGGGAGCGATCAAGCCGCGTCGTGCTGGTCGAACCATTCGCGGACCTTCACTGGGTCGTAGCGCAGGTGCTTGCCGATCTTCCGCACTGGAGGGCCGTACCCTTGGCGCGCCATCCACGAATCGTTGGCACCGGGATTCCGAGATAGGCCGACAAGTCCTCCACCGTCCACAAGCGCTTCGCCGGTCCGGTTGTGCTCATCGCCTGCTCCTTCACGCGGCTTGATCGGTAGTTGCCGACTGGTTGGTGTCGGGTGGTGGGCCGGTCGCGGCGAGTTGGGCAGCGGTGTATTCGGCTTTCCATCGCTGTCGTTCAGCGATCGCCTGCAGCAGCAGCACGGGCCGGGCTGGCACGTCGGGGTCGGTGGGTGCGGTGCGTTCCCACTGGTAAGGCCCGTCCTTGGGACCGTGGCTGGGGTGAATGCCAGCTTGTTCGAGGAGTTGCCGAACGAATGCACCGCGCTCGGCGCGGTGGTCATCGAGGCTCTTGTTCGACCATTTCCGGGACACCAGGACCCGGCGTCCAGCGATGCCGAGGTGCTCGGCCTGGTGGGCTTTGCCCTTGCAGCATCCCGGGGTCATGGAGTGCCGGGCGCCCTTGGGCTGGATGCCATAGAGCAGCCACAACGCACAGCGCGGGGAGCACGGTGTCACGCGGAGTTGGGCGTGTAACCGGTGGGCGTGATCGCGGTGGGCGTCGGTGGTGTGCTGGTTGAGTCCGGCGGCTTGGCTGATGCTCTTGGTTAGATATTTGCAGAGGTAGCCGATGTGGCGCCCGGCTTCTTCGGTGCCGCCCAAGATGCCCTTGACGTGCACCTGTTCCCCGAAGCGCACCACATGCGCAGGCTCGGTCAGCTCCTCACACGCCTGCTCCCAGCTAGGCAACGGTGTACCGGTGTCGGGGTCGGTGAAAGCCTTTGCTCTGCTGTCCCAGACCGGAAGCGTCTCGTCGGTGTAGCGGAGTTGGTCGTGTGCTGGCCACCAGACCTGGTAGTAGGTGGCCGCGGTGATCGCCCGCAGCTCCGCCCGGGGGATAGTGCCGCGGATGGCGGCGTGGAAGTGCGGGGCGCCGCGTTTTTGGGGTTCGACGGTGCCGAAGTATTGGACGTCCCAGCCGACGCAGCGGCGGGTGTTTTGCCAGAACCGGTCCACCAGCGCGGGGAAGTGGATGGCGTCCCGGGCGGCTCGCCGGTAGTCGTAGTGATCCGGGTCGATCGCGGCCCCGTCGCTATCGACCCGGCCGTAGGAATCGAGGGTGAGGGTAAGGAACGTGGAGGGCCGGTACTGCCCGGCGAAGACCCGCCCCAGCGTGCGTCGCTCGATGGGACGACGGGGCAGGTCCGGGGCGTCGTGGCGGCGTCGGGTGGAGCGTTTGACGGGTTTGGGTGGGGGATCGAGTGGGGTGAGTCGGCCGCGGACTCCAGCGGCGCGCAGTTCGGTGTCAACTTCGGCGACCGAGTCTGCGATCTGCTCGCAGCTGATCTCATCGCCACGGGTCTTGCATTCGGTGTAGGCCGCTGCCAGATCGGCTCGGGCGGCCATCAGCGCCGTGTGCTCCTCGCTGGGGCTAGACCGCTCGGTGACGGGTTCGGTGTCCAGGTGCCAGCCCTGGCGGCACTGCGCCATCCGCAACCGCCGGGCCTTCTCCGCACACGGCCGGCACTGCTCGGCCCGGGTCGAGCCGCAGGGCACGGGCACAATGTCGACGCGACCAGTGGTGGTGTCGATGCGGCGCATCGCCAACGGTCGAATGCACACGCCGTACTGCTCGGCCACGGCCTGGGCCACCTCAGCACTGATCGGCAGCGCGGCCCGCTGCGCCCGGGTCATCTGCGCCACATCGAGACTGGTCGGATCAGTGGTGGCGGCCATCAGGCGCGCACCTCCCGCTCGGTGGCGGCGAACCGCGGCGCGGCGAGTGGCATGGTGGCGGCCTCAGGTGCCAGATCAGCGCCCACACCACGAGGGGTGGCCTGCAGGCCACCAGAGACCAGCACGATGGCACCACCGGGCAGCAGCCCGGTTACCGGCACTCTTGCCGGAGGCGAGAGCGCCCATCCGTGATCGGATTGGACGTTCCTGGTTGGTGCAGTTAGGAGGGAGATCGGGTAGGGGCTTGCGCCCCGCCTGGTCGGTCTGAGTATCCTCACTGGTATTCACTCCTGACTGGGTGGGCGGCGTGGAAGCGGATAAGGGTTGGTAGCCAGGAATCCGCTTCTACGCCGGGGTCTTGATCTCGGGAAAATAGGCATAGGTGCTTTCTCCACGCGACCCATGCCCGTGGTATTCGAAATTACGTTATTGGTTTAGGGTTGTTGCCTTGTTTTCTGTGGCATCGCCTCCCGGGGTTTGGTCATGTCGGACAGCGACACACTCTCACCGAGCGCGCCAATCGCCAACACAGCGAGCGCATATGCCCTGCCGAGACGGGGCACGCATATGCGCCCCACGCATACGAACAGCTCACCGCCGCGCACAGCAATGCCCTCGCAGATGCCGCGCGCATACGCCGTTCGTTTTGAGAGCTGATCTCCCATTGCATATCGCGCGTCCTCCTGAGGGTAGGCTGGCGGGCCGCGGTGACCCGCCTACCTAAGAAACGAGGACACGCGTGCTTTTAGGGGGTCCGCGAGCTAGTCCCGAGCTAGTCCGCTGCTAGTCCCGGACCCTGCCGTCGTAGTTTGTTTCATGCCGTGGGCCAGTTGCTCAGCACGGTGTTGAGCACATTGAGAGCATCCCCAGACACTCGCTCGGTCACCAGCAGCTCGTCGGGAATGATGAGCGATGATCTGCGCTGCCGGGTGGCGCTACAGGACGCTGGCTCCCAGAACCCGGCGAGGTAGATTGTGTCCCGCCAGTCGTCGGTTTCCCGAACGCCGAACAGCGGCCCGTCAGGGCCGGGGGCGATCCGCTGGAACCGGAAGCCACTCAGCTTGAGATAATCGAGTAGCCGTTTACCGATCGCAACGTCTGGCAGGTCAGCCATGATGACGGGCGTCCGCCAAGATCCTCTCGGCAACCCGGATTGCATCTTCGGCGGATAGTCGCACCCCGCACTCACCGATCGGCGGGTAGAACACCCACGTACCAGCGGATTCGTGAATAGCCAGTAGCGAGCCGCGCTCGTTCGTGTCCGTGCGTCGGCCCTGGGCCACAACCCGGCCGCGTTCGCGGGCTCGGTGCGTCGTGGGCAGTTCGTTCACCATCGTGCCTGACCTTCCCCGTGTACTGGTGTTGTCCCGGCCCGGTTCGGGGGACACGGACCGGGACAACTACGCCACCGTTGCGTGGGACGAGAGTTATCCGCCCCCGGCGACGTGCTAAGAGTGTGCCCGTGCATGTTGCATGGCGTCAAGCTTGGCATCGCGCCTGGCAGGGGTCAGGTTGCGTTTGGATACGCTCCGTGCAACTGTCCTGGCCCGTGGCGTACGTTCCCTCGATCAAGCGGCGCCGTCTCGGCGCTGCCCTCCGGCGGTTGCGCGAACAGTCAGCCCAGACCACCGACGACGTGGCGCGAAGCCTTGGCTGGAGTAAGTCGAAGGTAAGCCGCATCGAAACCGCCGCCGTCACCGTCTCACCGGATGACGTGCGGGCACTGTTGGGGCTCTACGACGTGCTGACTGACGAGGTTGAGCAGCTTGTCACCCTGGCCCGGGAAGACAAGCAGCCAGGCTGGTGGCGTCAATACAGCGAAGTCCTGCCCCCCGAGTTCGAGGGATTCCTCGGACTGGAGTCGGAGGCAGCGCGCATCCTCGCCTACGAATCGGAAGTCATTCCCGGGCTGCTGCAGACCGAGGAGTACGCCAAACGGGTCCTAGGCCAGCACCCGCTGACCGTGATGCCGTATGAAGTGGAGCGATCAGCACAGCTCCGCAAAGCCCGGCAGGCCCGACTCACCAGCAGCGACCCTGTCGCGCTCGACGTCGTCATCAACGAGGGTGCACTCCGTCGTCAGGTCGGCGGAGCTGACGTGATGCGCGCTCAGCTCGGGCATCTCGTCTCGATGCTGGAACTGCCTAACCTCACGGTGCGGGTCTTGCTCTTCACCGCCGGGGAACATCCCGCGACACATGGTGCCTTTACCGTGCTGGAGTTCCCAGACTCCGAGGACCCGCACATTGTCTACCTCGACGTTCTCACCACCAGCTACTACCTCAACGATCTCCGCGAAGTCGGCGCCTACCAGCTCGCACACGATCGGCTCCGTGCGCAAGCGCTCGGGCCAGACCAGTCACGGAGTATGATCGTTGCACTCGTGGAAGAGAGCAAATCATGATCACCCAACGCCCACCGCTGGCCCGCACGGCCTGGCGGGCGAGCAGCTACAGCGCAGCATCCGGTAACTGCATCGAAGTCGCCCAGCTAGCAACCGGCTACCGCGCCCTCCGCGACTCGAAAAACCCCACCGGACCGATACTGACATACACCCTTGCCCAGTGGTCTGCCTTCACCGCCGGAGTGCGCGCAGGAGACTTCGACTAACCAACAGAGGCGAGCGCCCCAGCAACCATGTAATCACCGGCGGCACAGTCGTTCGTCTTGTCGTTCGTCTGTGTTGCAGAATTCGCCTCTAATGGATCAAGCGCGCCGCCTGCGGCGGCGCTGGACGTGGCTGGGTTCCTCGTCTTGCTCGCGTGCCCGCCGGGCCGATCCCGCTTGCTGCGCGCGGCCTGACGGCCGTGCTCGCGCGGGCCGGCCCGGTGGGCGCAGCGGTCGACGCCAACTCAGTTTGCCGCAGGCGACGCGGCTCTGAGATCGCGGCCGGGCCAACCGGTTAACACGGGACCTCACGGGGAACCACCGGCTCTAACAAACACAAGCTCAATGACCGTGCATGTGAACACTTCCCAGCTCACGTCGCGTGCCGGTCCGGACCTTTGCAAGGCGGTACTCGGGCTCTCTGATAAAGCCCGCGCCCACCACAAATGCCCTCGCCGGGCGGGCAGATCTCCGGGATGGCCAGCAACAAGAGCTACTGCGGCCGGGTCGGGGTGGGCGGGGTGTGGTATCCCGTCGACCTCCCTCCAGGGCTACCACACGGCACCCCGGGGGCAGAGCTAGATCACACATGCGCCGGTTCCGTCGAGGGCTGCCCCCGGGCTGCCGTGTGGTCGGGCTGCGCCAGATCGACGGGATACCACACCAGTCCTGGTATTCAAGATCTGTGAGTGCCGACGGCACAGTGAGGAGTCTGGCCGGGGTAGACCGAGTCGGAAGCTGCTGACCAAGAATCAGGTGCTCGGCGGCCGTACATCCAGCCGATCGGAGCCCGATTATTGATGGGTGAAATCCGCGCTGGGTGAGGATAGCCGATCACGGTGGTCCGGCCTCGATCCGGGCTTGCATTGTGCTTAGCGGTCCCCGCCACCAGCCAATTGCCTCAACCCACCAGGTCAGGCCCACATCGGCATAGGCGCGCACCACCTCAGCGGCGTGGGAAGGCGCGGTTTGCCCCTCCACCGCTATCTCAAAGTGCTCCAGGGAACCGCGTTCCTCAGCTACGAATTCGGTGATCTTCGCCAGCTCG
>JAICSB010000012.1 GCA_025937115.1 Pseudonocardiaceae bacterium
GCAGACCGACGCTGCATTGGAGGTCGCTGAACAGGCCGAACGCTCCATCCATGACGGCAAGTGCACAAGATTCCGGGCTTACAACGAGGAAGCCTGGGACGAGTTCTGGTCCTGATACCGCAACGGCAGTGCGGCGGTGGTGTCCGCGGTGGTGTCTGCGGTGGACAACTCACCCCGAGGCTAGGGTAGGCCGGTGAGTTTTGTGCTGCTGCCCGCGGTGGACGTCGCCGGTGGCCGGACCGTCCGCCTCACTCAAGGGGAAGCCGGCACCGAGACGTGGTACGGCGACCCGGTCGAGTCCGCGCTGGCCTGGCAAGCCGATGGAGCCGAGTGGATTCACCTGGTAGATCTGGACGCGGCGTTCGGGCGGGGCACCAACGCCGAGCTGCTGGCCGATGTCGTCGGCCGGCTCGACGTCGCGGTGGAGCTCTCCGGGGGAATCCGAGACGACGCATCGCTGCAGCGGGCGCTGGCTACCGGGTGCGCTCGGGTCAATCTGGGCACCGCTGCGATCGAAGACCCGGACTGGTGCCGCAGAGTGATTGCCGAGTACGGCGAGCAAATCGCGGTGGGGCTCGACGTGCGGGTCATCGACGGGCAGCACATCCTCGCCGCCCGGGGCTGGACCGCCTCTGGCGGCGACCTCTGGGAAGTACTCGGGCGTCTCGACGCCGACGGTTGCCCGCGCTACGTGGTCACCGATGTGACCAAGGACGGAACGCTGCGGGGCCCGAACCTGGATTTGTTAAGCGCGGTCTGCGCGCGAACGAAGGCTCCAGTGATCGCCTCCGGTGGCGTCTCCGGAGCCGACGACGTGGCTGCGTTGGCCGCGCTGGCCCCGGAAGGTGTGGAAGGAGCGATCATCGGCAAGGCGCTCTACACCGGAGCGCTCACCCTTCCCGATGCCTTGGCAGCCGCTCGGTAGAACGCCGCATAGGCTGGCTGGATGGCCGTTGCCGTGCGCGTGATCCCGTGCCTGGACGTCGACGCCGGCCGGGTGGTCAAAGGCGTGAACTTCACCGCGCTGCGCGACGCCGGTGACCCCGTGGAACTGGCCACCGCCTACGACGCCCAAGGCGCCGACGAGCTGACCTTCCTGGACGTCACGGCCTCCGCAGCGGACCGGGAGACGACCTATGACGTGGTCCGCCGCACGGCGGAATGCGTCTTCATCCCGCTCACTGTCGGCGGCGGGATCCGCGAGGTGGCCGATGTGGACCGGCTGCTGCGGGCCGGCGCGGACAAGGTGAGTATCAACACCGCCGCGGTGGCCCGCCCGGAGCTGCTGCGTGAGGCCAGCCACCGCTTCGGCGCGCAGTGCATCGTGCTCTCGGTGGATGCTCGGCGGGTGCCTGCCGGGAAGCCACCGACGCCGTCCGGCTTCGAGGTGACCACTCACGGCGGGCGGCAGGGCACGGGGATCGACGCAGTGGCCTGGGCGGTGCGCGGCGAGCAACTGGGCGTCGGGGAGATCCTGCTCAACTCGATGGACGCCGACGGCACGAAAGCCGGCTTCGATCTCGAGATGATCTCCGCCGTGCGGGCTGTCGTCACGGTCCCGGTGATCGCCAGCGGGGGAGCCGGTGAGGTAGGCCATTTCCCTCCCGCGGTAGCTGCTGGTGCCGACGCGGTACTCGCCGCGAGTGTCTTCCATTTCGGGCAGTTGCGAATCGGCGAGGTCAAGGACGGTCTACGGCAAGCGGGGGTAACGGTCCGGTGAGCGGGCTGGACCCGGCGATCGCCGAGCGGCTCAAGCGCAACGCCGACGGCCTGGTGTGCGCGGTGGTGCAGCAGCGCGGCACCGGCGACGTGCTGATGGTGGCCTGGATGGACGACGAGGCGCTGCACCGCACGCTGACCACCGGCCGGGCCACCTACTGGTCACGCAGCAGGCAGGCCTACTGGATCAAGGGGGAGACCTCCGGGCACACCCAGCACGTACACGAGGTGCGGCTGGACTGCGACGGCGACGCTCTGCTGCTCGTCGTCGACCAGGTCGGCCCCGCGTGCCATACAGGTTCACCGACCTGCTTCAGCAGATCGGTGAACCTGTCGTGAGTGGGCCAGTCAGATACCGCTGGAGGTTCGGGGCGATCGCTGCGACCACCGTGTGGGGATCGGCGGAGGCCAGCGGCTCCAGCCGGATCACGTAGCGCACCATGGCGAGGCCGACCATCTGGGTGCCGCACAGCGCTGCGCGTAGCTTGGGCTGGTCCGGAGCAACCGCAGTGACGATCCGACCGAAGATCACTCGGCCGAGGAACTCACGCATCATCCGAGCAGCTTCCTCGTGACTGGCCACACTGCGCACCAGCGCGGCCAGCGCCCCACCGCCGTTGGCGTCCCAGACGGACAAGAAGGTGCGCAGGATCCGCTCGGCGGTCTGCTCAGGATCACCGTCGAGGATCCGCGAGAGGATCTCGGTGGGATCGACCGGGATCTCCAGGGCGGCGACGAACAGGCCGTCCTTGCCGCCGAACCAGTGGTTGACCATCGCGGCGTCCGCCCCAGCGCGCTGAGCGATCGCTCGCACGGTGGCCCCGTCGAAGCCGCGCTCGGTGAACTCCACCCGCGCGGCGTCAAGCAGCGCCGCCCGGGTGTTCTCCCCGGCCGGACGACGACCCCGGGGATGCGGGCGCTTGTCGGCCACTGTCACACTCCTACTTTCAACGAATGTTGAAAAAGTATGCCGGAACTCACCGTCGAGTCAACGGCGGGCACAATAGGTCCATGGTCAGCAACGCCGAGGCCGGTAGTGGCCAACTGCAGCCGAGCAGGGAGCGGTTTCGCTCGCTGGCGACAGATCGCCGTGTGATCCCAGTGACCCGGACGCTGCTCGCCGATGGTGAAACCCCGCTGGGGGTGTACCGCAAACTTGCCCAAGGCCAGCCGGGAACGTTCCTTTTCGAGTCGGCGGAGAACGGTTCGTCCTGGTCACGCTGGTCTTTCATCGTCGTGCACAGCGCTGCCATGCTCACCGAGTCCGGTGGTCGCACGGTCTGGCGTGGAACACCGCCGGTGGGGCTTCCCGGCGTGCAGGGGCCGTGGGCGGGTACCCCGCTGGAGGCGTTGCGGCAGACCGTCGAGGCACTGCACACCGAGCCGCTGCCCGGCCTGCCCCCGCTCACCGGCGGGATGGTCGGCTACCTCGGCTACGACGCGGTCCGGCGCCTGGAGCGGCTGCCTGAGCTGGCGGTCGACGACCTGCGGGTGCCCGAACTGGTGATGTTGCTGGCCACCGATCTCGCCGCGGTGGACCACCACGAGGGCACCGTCACGCTGATCGCCAACGCGATCAACTGGGACGACTCCCCCGATCGCGTCGATGAAGCCTACGACGACGCGGTGGCCCGGTTGGACGGGATGGTCGCGAAGCTATGCACGCCGGCGCCGGCCAGCGCGGCGGTGTTCAGCCGACCGGCACCGGAGTTCGTGCGCCGGCGCAGTCCGGAGCAGCACCACGCCGCGGTCGAAGCGGCCAAGGAGGCCATCCGGGCCGGCGAGGTCTTTCAGGTGGTGGTGTCCCAGCGCTTCGAGATCGCCACCGACGCTGACCCGCTGGACATCTACCGGGTACTGCGCACCACCAACCCCAGCCCGTACATGTACCTGCTCATCTTGGAGGAGTTCAGCATCGTCGGGTGCAGTCCCGAGGCCCTGGTGACGGTCCGGGACGGGAAAGTCACCACCCACCCGATCGCCGGCACCCGGCCCCGCGGCGCTGATCCGGACGAGGACTGCTGGTTGGAGAAGGATTTGATGGTCGACGAGAAGGAGCGCGCCGAGCACCTCATGCTGGTCGATCTCGGGCGCAACGACGTCGGCCGGGTGTGCCGCGCCGGCTCGGTGCACGTCACCGACTTCTTCCGGGTCGAGCGCTACAGCCACGTCATGCACCTGGTGTCCACCGTCACCGGCGAGCTGGCGCCTGGGTACACCGCATTCGACGCGGTGGCCGCTTGCTTCCCGGCTGGGACGCTGTCCGGCGCGCCCAAGCCGCGAGCGATGGAGCTCATCGAGGAGCTTGAGCCCACCCGGCGCGGCGTGTATGGGGGAGTGGTCGGCTACCTGGACTTCGCCGGGGACGCCGATACCGCGATCGCCATCCGCACCGCGATGGTCCGCAACGGGGTGGCCTACGTGCAGGCTGGCGGGGGCATCGTCGCCGACTCCGACCCGGTGGCCGAGGACACCGAATGCCTGAATAAGGCGGGTGCGGTGCTGGCCGCCATCGCCGCTGCGGGCACCTTGCGGCTCGCGGCCGGGGAAAGCACTGCCGAGCCCGCCGGTTCGCTGCGTGCCTGAGCGCGCTCCCGCGCGCGGGGCGCTTGCCGGCGTCATCGTGGCGCTGATCGCGGCATCGGTGTTGCTCGGCGTCTCGGCGCTGCTCGGGTGGGCGCAGCTCGATGTCCGGGAGCCGCTGCGCGGGATCGTCGCGGTGCGAGCCGACGGTTCCGCGGTGCTGCCCGCGCTGAGCCCGCTGGCTTTGCTCGCGCTCGCCGCGGTGGCCGCGGTGCTGGCGACCGGCGGCTGGGCGCGACGGCTCCTCGGCGCGTTGCTGCTGGCCGCGGCAGTGGTACCGATCGTCGCGGTGCTGCGGGTGGCCGATGGGCGGTGGCTTACCGGCGCGGCGCTGGCCGCCGTGCAGCTGCCCGCCCGGTCGGTGCCGGTGGGAACGACCATGGTGCTGTTCGCGGGTCCAGCGCTGGCTGCAGGCGGTGCATTACTAGTCGCCGCGGCCGGCGTCGCGCTGGTGGTGCGGGGCCACCGGATGCCGCGGCTGGGTCGCCGTTATCAGTCGCCGACGGCACGCCAGAACGAGCGGATGCCGCCGGACGGGCGGTTCTGGGAGCGGATGGACGCCGGTGAGGACCCCACGGAGTCGGGACACCCCCGGTGACGAGTCGCAAGGCGGCCCGCAGCTAGCATCGAGACCCGGCTGCGCAAGGGGCGGAAGGGGAAAGGCTTGAGTGTCCTGGAGGCGATCCTCGAAGGAGTCAGAACCGACCTGGCGGCCCGCGAAGCCGTCGTCGAGTTCACCGAGATCAAGCGGCGCGCCATTTTGGCGGCGGCTCCCCTGGATGCGCTGACCGCATTGCGTGGCCCTGGGATCGCTGTCATCGCGGAGGTGAAGCGCCGCAGCCCGTCCCGAGGCGTCCTGGCCGAGATCCCGGACCCGGCCGCACTGGCCGCGGACTACGCCGAAGCCGGCGCCCGCATGATCAGTGTGCTGACCGAGGGTCGGCGATTCGGTGGCTCGCTGGCCGATCTGGATGCGGTACGAGCCGTGGTGGACATCCCGGTGCTGCGCAAGGACTTCATCGTCAGCCCGTATCAGGTGCACGAGGCACGGGCGCACGGCGCGGACGTGGTGCTGCTGATCGTCGCCGCGCTGGAACAGAACGCGTTGGAGTCGCTGGTCGACCGGGTCGAGTCGCTGGGCATGGCCGCGCTGGTCGAGGTGCACACCGCTGAGGAAGCTGACCGCGCGCTGGAGGCCGGCGCGTCGTTGATCGGGGTCAACGCCCGGGACCTGCACACCTTGGACGTCGATCCCAACGTCTTCAGCAAGATCGCACCGGGGCTGCCGGGTGACGTGCTACGGGTCGCCGAGTCCGGGGTGCGTGGGCCAGCGGATCTGCTCGCCTATGCCGGCGCAGGTGCTGACGCGGTGCTCGTCGGTGAGGGGTTGGTGACCAGCGGCGATCCCAAGGCTGCGGTCATCCAGCTGGTCACCGCAGGATCGCACCCTGCCTGCCCCAAGCCGGCCCGGTAACCGAACATGGTCACAATCCAGCCCGTGCAGCCCAGCACCGCCCAGCCCGACGTACACGGGCACTTCGGTCGCTACGGGGGCCGGTTCGTGCCCGAAGCGCTCATCAAGGCTCTCGACCAGCTCACCGCCGTCTATGCCGACGCCAGGGCGGATCCCGAGTTCACCGCCCGCCTGGACGGCCTGCTCGCCGACTACGCCGGACGGCCGTCGCCGATCACCGAGGTGCCCAGGCTCTCCGAGCACGCCGGTGGGGCACGGATCGTGCTCAAGCGCGAAGATCTCAATCACACCGGCTCCCACAAGATCAACAATGTGTTGGGTCAAGCGTTGCTCACCGAACGGATGGGCAAACCGCGGGTGATCGCCGAGACCGGAGCCGGCCAGCACGGCGTCGCCACCGCGACCGCGTGCGCGCTGCTCGGCTTGCAGTGCGTCGTCTACATGGGCGAGGTGGACACCCAGCGCCAGGCGCTCAACGTCGCTCGGATGCGCCTGCTCGGTGCTGAGGTGATCCCGGTGAAGACCGGCTCGCGGACCCTCAAGGACGCCATCAACGAGGCGCTGCGGGACTGGGTGACCAACGTGGACACCACGCACTACCTGCTCGGCACCGTTGCCGGGCCGCATCCCTTCCCGGTGATGGTGCGCGACTTTCACCGGGTCATCGGCCTGGAGGCCCGCGAGCAGATGCTGGCCCGCTACGGCCGGTTGCCTGACGCGGTGGCAGCGTGCGTCGGCGGTGGCTCTAACGCGATCGGCATCTTCCACCCGTTCATCGACGACCCGGGAGTGCGTCTGGTGGGTTTCGAGGCGGCTGGCGACGGGGTGGACACCGGCCGGCACGCCGCGACGCTGTCCGCCGGTGAGCCCGGGATGCTGCACGGTGCACTGTCGTACCTGCTGCAGGACTCCGATGGGCAGACCATCGAGACGCACTCGATCTCGGCTGGGCTGGACTATCCGGGGGTGGGGCCGGAGCATTCCTGGCTCAAGGACACCGGGCGGGCCGAGTACCGGCCGATCACCGATGCGCAGGCGATGGACGCCTTCCAGCTGCTGTCCCGCACCGAGGGGATCATCCCGGCGATCGAGTCGGCGCACGCGGTGGCCGGGGCGCTGCGACTTGGACCGGAACTGGGCCACGGGGCCTTGCTGTTGGTGAACCTGTCCGGCCGGGGCGACAAAGACGTGGACACCGCGGTGAAATGGTTCGACCTGTTGGAGGAGCAGTCGTGACCGCCCGGCTGGCGTCGTTGTTCGAGGCCTGTGGTGCTGACCATCGGGCGGCGCTGATCGGCTATCTCCCCGCTGGCTATCCGACCGTCGACGGGTCGCTGGCGCTGCTGAGCGCCATGCTCGACGGTGGCTGCGACTTAGTCGAAGTTGGGGTGCCGTACTCAGATCCGGTGCTGGACGGACCGACCATCCAGGCCGCCGCGGAGGCCGCGCTGCGTGCTGGGGTGCGGCTGCGTGACGTGCTCTCGGTGGTGGAGTCGATTGCCGCTGCTGGTGGGCGGGCGGTGGTGATGACCTACTGGAACCCGGTGCACCGCTACGGCGTGGACGCTTTCGCCCGCGATCTCGCCGCGGCCGGAGGGCTCGGCGTTATCACCCCCGACCTGATTCCTGACGAAGCACAGGACTGGCTGGTCGCGGCGCAGGCCCACGATCTGGATCGGATCTTCCTGGTGGCTCCCTCGTCCACTGATCGGCGTCTGGCGGCGACCGCGGCGGCGACCCGCGGTTTCCTGTACGCGAGTTCCGTCATGGGTGTCACCGGCGCTCGCGACGTCGTAAGCAGCACCGCATCCGAGCTGGTCAGCCGGGTGCGAGAGCACGCGCCCGCACTGCCGGTGGGCGTCGGGCTCGGGGTGCGCAATGGTGCGCAGGCCGCGGAGGTGGCGTCGTTCGCCGATGCCGTGATCGTCGGTTCCGCCTTCGTCACCGCCGCTGGAGCCGGGATCCCCGGGGTCCGCGCGCTGGCCGCCGACCTCGCCACCGGTGTCCGCCGCCCCGCCCCCCAACCCGCCTGACCGAGCCCTCTGCGGTTGTAGTCCGGGTGGGAGATACCGTGTCGGCGTGCTTACCGCGATGTTCGTTGCCAGCATTCCCAGTCCGGACCGTGGGGTCTGGCATCTGGGACCGGTGCCGATCCGTGCCTACGCTCTGTGCATCATCGCCGCGATCATCGTGGCCATCTTGTGGGGGGAACGTCGTTGGCAGGCCAGGGGCGGTGCGGCCGGGACGGTAACTGACATCGCGGTGTTCGCGGTGCCGTTCGGTCTGGTGGGCGGCCGGCTCTATCACGTAGCCACGGACTGGCAGAAGTACTTCGGACCCGGTGGAAATCCGATCGGTGCGCTGAAGGTCTGGGAGGGCGGGTTAGGTATCTGGGGGGCGATCGCGCTCGGCGGTCTCGGAGCGTGGATCGGTTGCCAGCGCCGGGGCATCCCGCTTCCCGCGCTGGCAGACGCGGTCGCGCCGGCCATCGTTGCCGCGCAGGCGATCGGCCGGTTGGGCAATTGGTTCAACCAGGAGCTCTACGGTGGTCCGACCACGCTACCCTGGGGGTTGGAGATCCGCGAGCGTCTCAATCCGGTGACCGGTGCCCCCGATCCGCTCAATGGGATCGCCCAGGGCCCGCCGGTGGCGATCGTGCACCCCACTTTTCTTTACGAGATGCTGTGGAATTTGGGTGTCGCGGCACTGGTGGTGTGGGCGGACCGCCGGTTCAAGCTCGGCCATGGACGGGCCTTCGCGCTCTACGTCGCGGCTTACACCGCAGGCCGGTTCTGGATCGAGCTGATGCGCTCCGATCCGGCCACGATGATCTTTGGGTTGCGGATCAATGTGATCACCTCAGCCGTGGTGTTCCTGGCCGCGGTGCTCTACCTCACGGTGGCCCGCCGTGGCCGGGAGGAGCCGGACCAGCTTGCGGTGCAGCAGCCGGTGGCTCTGGTCCCCTAGGTGGCGCCGCAGGGTGCCCTTGCACGTCGGAGCGGTGGCGGTTCAGACGTTCACCTGCCGGACACCGGTCCCGTCCCGATGCACCGCTAGTCTGTGCCAGTGAGTCGACGCGCGAAGATAGTTTGTACGATCGGCCCGGTCACGGCGACCCCGGAGAAGATCCGGGAGCTGGTCCGGGCCGGTATGGACGTCGCTCGCCTTAACTTCAGCCACGGTACCCACGCGGAGCACGCGCGGGTTTATTCCATGGTTCGGGAGGCCAGCGACGAGTCCGGCAAGGCGGTAGGCATCCTCGCCGACCTGCAGGGGCCCAAGATTCGGCTGGGCCGATTTGCGACCGGTCCGGTGGAGTGGCGCACCGGCGATGAGGTGCGCGTGACGGTCGAGGACGTCCCCGGCACCCACGATCGGGTCTCCACCACCTACGCCGGGCTAGCGAAAGACGCCCGTGAGGGCGACTCGTTGCTGGTCGACGACGGCAAGGTCGCCCTGCTCGTTCGCAAGGTCGAAGACACCGAGGTGGTGTGTGAGGTCATCCAGGGCGGCACGGTCAGTGACCACAAGGGCCTGTCCCTGCCGGGGATGAACGTCTCGGTGCCAGCGATGTCCCCGAAAGACTTCGCCGACCTGGAGTTCGCGCTGCGGTTGCGGGTGGACCTGGTGGCGCTGTCGTTCGTTCGATCCCCGGCCGACATCGACCTGGTTCACCGCACGATGGACGAGGTGCCCGGCGGCCGGCTGCCGGTGATCGCCAAGCTGGAGAAACCTGAGGCGGTGGATAACCTCGAGGCGATCGTGCTGGCCTTTGACGGCGTGATGGTGGCCCGTGGCGATCTCGGGGTCGAGCTGCCGCTGGAGAACGTGCCGCTGGTGCAGAAGCGGGCCGTCCAGGTCGCCAGGGAGAATGCCAAGCCGATCATCGTGGCCACTCAGATGCTCGACTCGATGATCGGCAACGCTCGGCCGACCCGGGCGGAGGCTTCGGACGTGGCCAACGCGGTGCTCGACGGTGCCGACGCGGTCATGCTCTCCGGGGAGACCAGTGTCGGTCGCTACCCGATCGAGTCAGTGGAAATGATGAGCCGGATCGTCGAAGCCATCGAAGCCGGCTCGCCAAACGTTCCACCGCTAAACCACGTGCCGCGAACCAAGCGGGGCGTGCTGTCCTACGCCGCCCGCGACATCGGGGAGCGCTTGGAGGCCAAGGCTTTGGTGGCGTTCACCCAGTCCGGCGACACCGTCCGCAGGCTGGCTCGGCTGCACACCCACCTACCGTTGCTGGCGTTCACCCCGGAGCCGCCGGTGCGCAGTCAGCTCGCGCTGACCTGGGGTACCGAGACCTTCCTGGTGCCCAGGGTCGAGACCACTGATGCGATGGTCCGGCAGGTGGATCAGGCGATGCTGTCGATCGGCCGTTACCAGCCAGGCGACCTGGTGGTGATCGTGGCGGGATCCCCGCCGGCCACGGAGGGTTCCACTAACCTTGTCCGGGTGCACCGCCTGGGCGAGGAGGATCTTGGCTGATACCGGCGATCCTGCATGGAAACAGTGGATCGAGGCCCCGCGGGCAGCTGATGGTGTGCCCCGGGGTCAGCCGGTGGTGGACCGTCTGGTGGCCTTGCTGGACCTTGAGCGCATCGAGAACGACATCTTCCGTGGCGTCAGCCCCGTGGATTCCCCGGCACGAGTCTTCGGCGGGCAGGTGGCGGGTCAGGCGCTGGTTGCGGCAGGTCGGACCGTGCCGGTCGAGCGCAACGTGCACTCACTGCACGCATACTTCTTCCGGCCAGGCGACCCGCGGGTGCCGATCGTCTACAACGTCGACCGGATCCGCGACGGGCAATCGTTCACCACCCGCCGTGTGGTAGCGATCCAGCACGGCAGGGCGATCTTCGCGCTGGCTGCGTCGTTCCAGCTGCCAGAGCAGGGCCTGGAGCACGCCGATGAGATGCCCGAGGTCCCGGCCCCGGAGCAGCTTGATGACCTGGCTAGCTGGTCACGTCGCAGCGGCGACAGCCGCCCTCTGCTCACGCAGCTGCCCCGGCCGTTCGACCTGCGCTACATCACCCCGCCGCCGTGGGCTGGCGCCCGAGCTGACGCCGGCCCCGGCGCGCGCGACCAGCTGTGGATACGAGCCGACGGCAGATTGCCCGACGACGCCCTGCTGCACGTCTGCGTGCTCGTATATGTCTCCGATCTGACCGTGCTGTGGTCGGTGGCCATCCCGCATGGTCGTTCATTGACCGACGGTGTGATGGCCGCCAGCCTGGATCACTCGATGTGGTTCCACCGCCCATTCCGGGCCGACGACTGGGTGCTCTGCGACTACACCTCACCCTCCGCGTCCGGTGGGCGCGGGCTGGCGACCGGACGGTTCTTCAGCCGGGACGGCAGATTGATCGCCAGCGCGGTGCAGGAAGGCGTGATCCGGGTCCTGCGCTAGCGCAGGCCGGCGGCGTCCATGCCGCGGAGCTCCTTCTTCAGGTCGGCGATCTCGTCCCGGAGCCGGGCGGCCAGCTCGAACTGCAGCTCCCGGGCCGCGCTCATCATCTGGTCGGTGAGCTGCTGGATTAGATCGGCGAGTTCGGCGCGCGGCATCGACGAGGCGTCCCGAGGTTCCAGCATACCGGCGCTACTCCTGGTCCGGCCGGGCTCGCCGGCGGCGCGTTTGCCCCGGGAGGCATTGCGTCCGGATCCGCCAACCTGCACCGCAGCGATGTCGGAGGTATCACTGGCCTCAGCGTAGACGCGCTCGAGAATGTCGTTGATCTTCTTGCGTAGCGGCTGCGGATCCACCCCGCGTTCGGTGTTGTAGGCAACCTGCTTGGCTCGTCGCCGGTTGGTCTCGTCGATTGCCCGGCGCATCGAGTCGGTGACCCTGTCGGCGTACATGTGCACCTCACCGGACACGTTGCGGGCGGCTCGACCGATGGTCTGAATCAACGAGGTGCCGCTGCGCAGGAAACCCTCCTTGTCGGCGTCGAGGATCGCCACCAGCGACACCTCGGGCAGGTCCAGGCCCTCGCGGAGCAGGTTGATCCCGACCAGCACGTCGAACTCGCCCAGCCGCAGCTGCCGCAGCAGCTCCACCCGGCGCAGCGTGTCGACCTCGGAGTGCAGGTAGCGGACCCGGATGCCGAGCTCGAGCAGGTAATCGGTGAGGTCCTCGGACATCTTCTTGGTCAACGTGGTGACTAGTACCCGTTCGTTGCGCTCGGCTCGGACCCGGATCTCGTGCACCAGGTCATCGATCTGGCCCTTGGTCGGTTTCACCACGACCTCCGGGTCCACCAGCCCAGTCGGGCGGATCACCTGCTCGACGAACTCGCCGCCCGCCTGCGCCATCTCATAAGGCCCCGGCGTCGCCGAGAGGTACACCGTCTGGCCGATCCGGTCCTGGAACTCCTCCCAGCTCAGTGGCCGGTTATCCAGCGCGGAGGGCAGCCGGAAACCGTGCTCTACCAGGGTGCGCTTGCGCGATGCGTCACCCTCGTACATCCCGCCGATCTGCGGCACCGTGACATGCGACTCGTCGATGACCAGCAGGAAATCCTCGGGGTAGTAGTCCAGCAGGGTGGCCGGTGCCGAGCCCGCTGCCCGCCCGTCGATATGACGCGAGTAGTTCTCGATGCCGGAGCAAAACCCGACCTGACGCATCATCTCCACGTCGTAGTGCGTCCGCATCCGCAGTCGCTGCGCTTCCAGCAGCTTGCTCTGGTTCTCCAGCGTGGCCAGCCGATCTGTCAGCTCGGACTCGATGCCCGCGATGGCGCGCTCCATCCGCTCGGCCCCCGCGACGTAATGGGTGGCCGGGAAGATTCGCACCTCAGGCACCTCCCGCACCACCTCCCCGGTGAGCGGGTGCAGGTAGTAGAGCGACTCGACCTCGTCACCGAAGAACTCGATGCGGACCGCTAATTCTTCGTAAGCGGGGATGATCTCCACGGTGTCACCGCGGACCCGGAAGGTCCCGCGGGCGAAGGCGAGATCGTTGCGGGTGTACTGGATGTCGACGAGGCCCCGCAGCAGCGCATCGCGCCCGACCTCGCCTCCCACCGGAACATGAATCGATCCCTTGAGGTACTCCTGCGGCGTACCGAGCCCGAAGATGCACGACACCGAGGCGACGACAACGACGTCACGACGGGTAAGCAGCGACCTCGTCGCGGAGTGCCGCAGCCGCTCTACGTCGTCGTTGATCGACGAGTCCTTCTCGATGTACGTGTCGGTCTGCGGGACGTACGCTTCGGGTTGGTAATAGTCGTAGTAGGAGACGAAGTACTCCACCGCGTTGTTCGGGAAGTAGTCTCGCAGCTCGTGGGCGAGTTGCGCGGCGAGGGTCTTGTTCGGCGCCATCACCAGCGTGGGACGCTGGACGCGCTCGATGAGCCACGCGGTGGTGGCCGACTTACCGGTTCCGGTGGCGCCCAGCAGCACGACGTCGCGCTCACCGCCGATGATCCGGCGCTCCAGCTCCTCGATCGCGGCTGGCTGGTCGCCGGCCGGCGCGTAGTCGCTGACCATCTCGAACCGCGCCTGTGACCGCGGGCTGTCCGCCGGGCGAAACTCGGAGCGGGGAAGCAGGTCGCGGGGGACAGTGACGGCATCAGTCATGGCATCGAGAGTAGGCCGGACCCCTGACAGTCTGTCCTCGCGTAGGGTCGATCGCTATGACGGCCCAGCACGGACCGACTACCGAGACCGCCCCGCACATTCACCCTCCCAAGGTTGAGCTGTTCGACCTGGAGGCGATGACCAACACCGACCCCAAGGGGGTCGTCCGCGCTGTCCGCGAATACCGGGTCGAGCCATTTGGCCTCTACGTCGCCCGTGACGTCATCGGCCATCCGTCGATTCGTGCGCTGGAGTCCTGGCTGTTGCCCGAGATGGGTTTACGAATCACTGACTGGTTCTATCCTCCGGGGCACGAACGTGACTACCAATTCTACGTCGACGTGGTGCACATCGACGTCGACCCCCGGTGCTGGCGCACCGAGGACCACTACCTGGACCTCGTCCTTCGCACTGGTCACGGGGTAGACGTACTCGACACTGACGAGTTGCTGGCCGCGGTTCTCGCCGGGCTGCTCGATCGCGCAGCCGCGCAGGCGGCGCTGGTCACCACGTACCGGACGCTGGAGGGCCTGGCCCGGTACGGCTACCGGTTGGACAAGTGGCTGTCCACAGTGGGCGCGTCGCCAACCTGGAGCCGGCACTGACTTGGGTCTCAGCCCACCAGCCAGCCGGATCGCGCAGCCCACCGCTGCGCTCGATCCAGCGCGCTGGCCACGAACGGCCGCTTCGCGGTGGCGTAGGCGTCGATGCTGTCCCACTGCTGCGCCGCGAGTCGGTGCTTGAGCTCGGCGTACGCGCGAACACCATCGGGATGAGCTCGCAGCCAGTCCCGCAGCAGCACGGCATCCCGCCAGGCGGGGGAGTCGGCTGACCGGATATGGCAGTTGACTGCCCGGCCGGGATCAGCGTTGGTCGCCATCGTCTTCTCCCAGGTGGTGCCGTCGCGAGCAGTGTCGCACCAACGACCGTCTCGCTTGATGAGTCCGGTGCCGGCCAGATCGTCAGCGAGTCGTTGCGCCGTGGCGAGGTCGGCGACCACCACTTGGATGTCCAGCACATCCTTGGCATCAAGGCCGGGGACCGCTGTGGAGCCGATGTGATCGAGGCGGTGCGCGCGCCGGCTCGCCACCGCGGCAATCCGTGCGATCACCCGCTGCGCCTGCTCCGGCCATCCGTCGTCCGGCGCGACCACGACCGGAGTGCAAGCGCGCGCCGCCGGGCGACGGTGGCGCAGGTTTGTCTCGAAAGGCACCAGCCGCTGGGTCCACAGCCGGTCGACTGCCGCGAGGGTGTCGTCCCGGCTGCCGCTGTTGTCCAACCAGATGTCCGCGGCAGCGCGGTGCTGCTCGGCAGTGGCTTGGGCAGCGAGTCTCGCTGCGGCGTCGGACTCTGCCATGCCACGCTGCTCGACCAGCCGGCGTAGCCGCACCGCAGCGTCCGCGTGTACCACGATCACCAGGGGGAACCCCGCTGCCATCCCGACCTCGACGAGCAGCGGAATGTCCTGCACCACGATGGCCTCGGCCGGCGCAGCCGCGACCAGCTCAGCGGAGCGGGCCGCGACCAGCGGGTGCACGATGGCATTGAGCCGGGCTCGAGCTCCCGCGTCGCTGAATACCCGCCCCGCCAACGTCGATCGGTCCAGTGACCCGTCCATGGCGAGGATCCCCTCGCCGAACTCGCCGATCACGGCGCGCAGTCCGTCGGTACCGGGCCTGACCACCTCGCGGGCGATCCGGTCCGAGTCGATGATCGACGCCCCGCGTTGTGCGAGCCGGGCGGCGACCATCGACTTACCGGACCCCATGCCTCCGGTCAGCCCGACGCGCAGCATCGGACGATCGTGGCCCTTACCTGTTAAACGCCGCCCTGTTAGACGCCGCCGGAGAGTTTCTCCCGCAGCGCCGCGAGCTGCTCGTCACTGGCGAGCGAGCCTCCGGCGGCAGCGTTGCCGGTGCTGCTGGGGCTGCTGGGGGTAGCCGCCTCCGCCGTCTCCGACGAGTAGTTTTGATCCTCGGCCGCCTCCGAGTCAGCCTCGCTCGCCTTGACGACCTGCTTGCGGTGTTGCTCGAAACGGACCTGCGCTTCGGCGTAGGCGCGCTCCCACTCCTGACGCTGCTTGTCGTAGCCTTCGAGCCAGTCGTTGGTCTCCGGATCGAAGCCCTCGGGGTAGATGTAGTTGCCCTCGCCGTCGTACTCGGCGGTCATGCCGTACTGCGCCGGGTCGAACTCCATCTCCGGGGACAGTCCCTCGTTCGCCTGCTTGAGCGACAGAGAGATCCGTCGGCGGTCCAGGTCGATGTCGATGACCTTGACCATCACGTCGTCGCCGACCTGCACGACCTGCTCAGGGATCTCGACATGTCGCTGCGAGAGCTCGGAGATGTGCACCAAACCTTCGATGCCTTCCTCGACCCGGACGAACGAGCCGAAAGGCACCAGCTTGGTGACCTTCCCGGGCACGATCTGCCCGATCTGGTGAGTACGAGCAAACTGGCGCCACGGGTCTTCTTGGGTCGCTTTGAGCGAAAGCGACACCCGCTCGCGCTCCAGATCGACGTCAAGCACCTCGACGGTGACTTCCTGGCCGACCTCGACAACCTCGCTGGGGTGGTCGATGTGTTTCCAGGACAGCTCCGAGACGTGCACCAGACCGTCTACCCCACCGAGATCCACGAACGCACCGAAGTTGACGATCGAGGAAACCTGACCCTTGCGAACCTGACCCTTGGCCAGCTGGTGCAGGAACTCGCTGCGCACCTCGGATTGGGTCTGCTCAAGCCAAGCGCGCCGGGAGAGCACTACGTTATTGCGGTTCTTGTCCAGCTCAATGATCTTGGCTTCCAACTCTCGGCCCACGTAGGGCTGGAGGTCGCGGACCCGGCGCATCTCGACCAGCGAGGCGGGCAGGAAGCCGCGCAGCCCGATGTCGAGGATCAGACCACCCTTGACCACCTCGATGACGGTGCCGCGCACCGGCTCCTCGTTCTCCTTGAGGGTTTCTATATTCCCCCAGGCGCGCTCATACTGGGCGCGTTTCTTGGACAGGATCAGCCGGCCTTCCTTGTCCTCCTTCTGGAGAACGAGGGCCTCGACCTCGTCGCCCACGGACACGACATCGGCCGGGTCGACGTCGTGTTTGATGGACAGTTCCCGGGAGGGGATAACGCCCTCGGTCTTGTAGCCAATGTCGAGCAGCACTTCGTCACGGTCGACTTTGACGATGGTGCCTTCGACGATATCGCCATCGTTGAAGTACTTGATCGTCTTGTCGATGGCGGCGAGAAAGTCCTCCTCCGTCCCGATATCGTTGATCGCAACTTGCTGCGGGGCCGGGGCGGTGGTGGTGTCGGTGGACATGCGGTGGGGTGCTCCGAAGGGATAGGGTCGAGCGGTCGGTGTTTGTCTCAACTGTTGTGACGCGTGCGCTGATTCCCCACTGCGCCAGATCAGCCACACCCGACAGATCAACCTCACCCGGCGGACCCTCGCCGCTGGTGAACCTGACACCGAGCGAGCTGATACCGAGCGAGCTTGACAACCGAGCTAGCTTGACGACCACGGCTCGCTTGACAACCTGGGCAGCGCGAAACGACAGCGGAGTTCAATCCTACCCAGGCAGTAGTCAGACCAGCAAACCGACCCCGGCACTCACCTGCTTCGTGGTGAGAGACTGCCTCAGTGACGGATGCGCCGCAACCTGGCCACGACGATGACCGGATGACTCCGCTAGGCAGCCACTGCAGCGCTGAGGCGGTGCTGGGCACTGTCGGTGTGGTGAAACAGCTGGTCAGCGTCGCGGAGACGGTCGAGGCGAACCGTCGATGGTGGGACGCCGATGCCGCGGACTATCTCGCCGAGCACGGTGATTTCCTCGGTCCAGCGGATTTCGTCTGGTGCCCAGAGGGGCTTCGCGAATCAGACGCCGGTTTGCTCGGCGAGGTGGTCGGTCGCCGCGTGCTCGAGGTCGGTTGCGGATCAGCGCCGTGCGCGCGTTGGCTGGCTGCCCACGGCGCGCAGGTCGTCGGCCTGGACCTGTCGGCGGCGATGCTGTTGCACGCGGTGCGGGCAGCCCGCGAAACCGGAATCTCAGTGCCCCTGGTGCAGGCGGACGCTGGTCGATTGCCCTTCGCCGCAGGGAGCTTCGACCTCGCGTGTTCGGCGTTCGGTGCGGTGCCGTTCGTCGCGGACTCCGCCGAGGTGATGAGAGAGGTCGCCCGGGTGCTGCGCCCCGGCGGTCGGTGGGTGTTCGCGGTGACCCACCCGTTGCGGTGGATCTTCCCCGACGACCCGGGCGAGGCCGGCTTGACCGTGGCACAGTCCTATTTCGACCGCACCCCGTATGTCGAGGTGGACGGCCTCCGCAAGCCCACTTACGTGGAGCACCACCGCACCCTGGGTGACCGGGTGAGGGAGATCGTCGCCGCCGGTTTGGTGTTGGAGGACCTGATAGAACCGGAGTGGCCCCCAGACCTGCACCGGGAATGGGGCCAATGGAGCCCCCTTCGTGGCGCGCTGTTCCCAGGAACCGCGATCTTCTGCTGCCGCCGCGCCTGATTCGGCGCCATTCGGAGCCGAATCGGGGTATGGCGTGCTTGCCAGACCGCCATTCGGAGCCGAATGGCGGTCTGGCTGCTTGCAGAAGCGCTATTCGGCTCCGAATGGCGGTCAGGGCCGAGCGAACTAGTGCGCGGCGTCGTTCCAGCTGTGGCCTAGGCCGATTGAGACCTCTAGGGGGACGTCTAGGGGGTATGCGGCGGCCATCTCGCGTCTTACCAGGGCTTCCAGGGTGGGGCGCTCGCCCTCGGCGACTTCGAGTACCAGCTCGTCGTGCACTTGCAGCAACATCCGGGACCGGAGTCCCTCAGCCTGCAACGCGCGCGCGACGTGCAGCATCGCAACCTTGATGATGTCCGCGGCGCTGCCCTGGATCGGCGCGTTGAGCGCCATCCGTTCGGCCATCTCGCGGCGCTGCCGGTTGTCGCTGACGAGGTCGGGCAGGTAGCGCCGGCGACCCATCATAGTGGCGGTGTAGCCCTCCAGCCGGGCCCTTTCCACAATGGTGCGGAGGTAATCGCGGACCCCGCCGAACCGGGTGAAGTACTCGTCTATCAGCTCCCGAGCCTCTTCGGTGGAGATCCGCAGCTGGGCGGAGAGCCCGAACGCGGACAGGCCGTAGGCCAGGCCGTAGTTCATCGCCTTGATCTTGGCGCGCTGCTCGCCGCTGACCGCGGCGGCGTCCACGGCGAATACCCGTGCGGCGGTGGCGGCGTGAAAATCATGCCCGGATGTGAACGCCTCGATCAGTGCGGTGTCCTCCGACAGGTGCGCCATGATCCGCATCTCGATCTGGCTGTAGTCCGCCGTCATCAGTTCCGAATAGCCCTGGCCCACGACGAAGGCCTGCCGGATCCGGCGCCCGGATTCACTGCGGACGTGAATGTTCTGCAGGTTCGGCTCGGTGGATGACAACCGGCCGGTCGCGGCGATGGTCTGGAGGTACGTGGTGTGGATGCGTCCGTCATCGGCCACAGATTTCAGTAGCCCATCCACCGTGGTCTTGAGGCGAGTGGCGTCGCGGTGCACCAGCAGGTACTTCAGAAACGGATGCTCGGTGGATGCGTAGAGAGTTTGCAGCGCGTCGGCGTCGGTGGTGTAGCCGGTCTTGATGCGTTTGGTTTTGGGCATGCCCAGCTCGTCGAACAACACCACCTGCAGCTGTTTGGGCGAGCCCAGGTTGACCTCCTTGCCGAGCACCCCGAAGCAGTCCTGCTCGGCCTGCTTCACCTCGGCGGAGAAACAGGCCTCCAGCTCGGCCAGCACATCACCCTCGACGGCGATGCCGGCTGCCTCCAGCTCGGCCAGCACGGTGAGCAGCGGAAGCTCCAGGTCAGTGAGCAACGCCCGACCGGCGATCTGATCGAGCTCGGTGTCCAGCGCTACGGCCAACTCGGCGATCGCGCGGGCCCGCAGGATCTCGTCGGAGACCCGGGCAGCGGTGTCTTCGTCCTCGAACAGGCTCGGTTGGGCAACCTCGCCGGGTTCGATCCGTAACTCTTTGCGCAGATATCGCAGTACCAGATCGGCGAGGTCGAACGACCGCTGGCCGGGTCGGACCAGGTAGGCGGCCAGCGCAGTGTCGCTGGTCAGCCCCGCCAAGGTCACACCGCGTGACCGCAACGCGTGCAGCAGCGGCTTGGCGTCATGCGCGGCCTTGGGCACGGCGGGGTCAGCCAACCACTGCGCCAGTGCCCGCTCGTCATCGGGGGTCAACGCGCGCGGATCGAGGTAGCCGCCCGCACCGTCGGCAGCGGCCAGGGCGAGGCTTTCCAGATCCCCGGTGCCGCGCGCCCAGCTGCCGCGGAAGGCCAGTCCGGTTCGGTTTCCGTCCCGGGCATGCGCATCCAGCCAGGTTGCCACCGCTCCGGCCGCTATCGTCGCGCCCCGGGCTTGGAAACCCTCCTCAGCTTCCGGCTCTGGTGCACTCAACGTGGCGAACAGCCGGTCCCGCAGCACCCGGAACTCCAGTTCGTCGAACAGCCGGTGCACCGCGTCGCGGTCCCACGGTTTGAGCACCAGGTCGGCGGGCTGATCAGGTAGATCGACATTCCGGACCAGCTCGGTGAGCCGGCGGTTGAGCAGCACCGAGGCCAGGTTCTCGCGCAGCGCGTCGCCGGCCTTGCCCTTGACCTCGTCCACCCGATCGACCAAAGCGTTCAGCGAACCGAACTCCCGCACCCACTTCGCCGCGGTCTTATCTCCCACCCCAGGGATGCCTGGCAGATTGTCCGAGGGGTCGCCCCGCAGTGCCGCGTAATCCGGGTATTGCGCCGGGGTCAAGCCGTAGCGCTCGGCGACCTCGTCAGGAGTGAA
>JAICSB010000090.1 GCA_025937115.1 Pseudonocardiaceae bacterium
GCCCATACCGACCCGGCCTCCGAACCCCCACAGCCATCACTGACCGTCACAACCATCACTGATGGTGACAGTCAACGAGACCGCGGCCCGCCGACCAACCCGCCACGCCGGGACCAAACCCACTTACTACAGCGAGGAGCCGAACGCTGCGTTGCGTGCGGAGAATGCCGCGTTGAAGCGGAGGTTGGGTACCGATTCGACGAATTCCTCGATTCCGCCGTAGCAGGATTCGTTGGCGGCGAAGGGGAAACGTCGGGCGCAGCGTTCGCAGCTTGGGCAGCTTGGCCAGCAACCGTACGGTGGAGATCTCCACCTGGGCGTGGTCGAAGGGGTTGAGGCTGTCCTGGTAGAAGGTGGACAATGCGGATACCGCGCTGGACAGCACCGGCATCGGATGGGCGTCGCGGGGGAAGCCGTCGAAGAACCGCGTGAGGTCCTCGTGCAGCAGGGTGTGGCTGCGGATCGCCTCGGTGAAGTGCTCTAGCTGGCCGCTGGTCGGTAGGTCCCCGTAGATCAGCAGGTAGCTGGTTTCCAGGAACGTCGAGTGCTCGGCGAGCTGGCCGATCGGGTACCCGCGGTAGCGCAGGATACCCGCCTCCCCGTCGATGTAGGTGATCTCCCACGTGCAGTCGGCGGTGTTCACCAAGCCCGGATCCAGGGTGACCATCCCGGTAGTGACCCGCAGGGTGCCCAGGTCGATCCCGGAGGCGCCCAGGGTGGCCCTGGTGCTCGACATCCGGTGCTCACCCCCCGGATAACCCAGGGTCACAGCGTGATCACCACGACCGTTGTCAGGCATTGCGGTCCCTCCCTTCGACGCACCCACCCGAGTTGTGGAGACAGGTGGTAACCGACAGTGACCACCAGCGCGGCAGCGGCCAGGGCATACCCCCTGGCGACCCACGCCGGTCACCCAAGGATGCCGAGCAGCACGAACAGCACCGCGATCGACCATAGGATGTAAGTTTGGTTGCGGCGCTCTTGCCGATCATGGCTTTCTGCCTTAGGGCTCGCGATGAAATGACCTCTGTTTTGGCTGCGTGGACAGTACGGTTCGTGCTATGTCCGTCGCGGTGGAGTCGTTGGCTCGTCGTTACGAAGCGTTGCGGCCGCATCTGACCGAGCGGCAGCGGCGGTTGTGGCTGGGTGTCGAGGCGCGGGAGCTGGGTGCGGTCGGCCCGGTGGTGGTCGCCCACGCGGTGGGAGTGGCTGCGGATACTGTGCGGCGGGGTCGCGCGGAGCTCGACGATCCGGCGGCGCCGCCGGTGGGGGTCTCACGCCGGCCCGGGGGCGGGCGCAAGCGGGCCGAGGCCCACGACACGGAGTTGGTCGCGGCGCTGGAGAGGCTCGTCGATCCGGATAGTCGCGGGGATTCGATGTCGCCGTTGCGGTGGACCTCGAAGTCGACCCGTGCGTTGGCCGTGGGGTTGCGGGAGGCCGGGCACCAGGTCAGCGACTTTGTGGTGCGCCGGTTGCTCAAGGCGCTGGGGTACAGCCTGCAAGCCAACGCCAAGACCTCCGAAGGGCGTCAGCATCTCGATCGAGACGCCCAGTTCACTTACCTCAACGAGCAGGTCAAGGCCCACCAGGACGATGACTGTCCGGTGATCAGCGTGGACACCACAAAAAAGGAACTCGTCGGCGAGTACAAAAACGGTGGGCGGGAGTGGCACCGCCAAGGTGAGCCCATCCAGGTCAACGTCGATGACTTCATCGACGACGAGCTGGGCAAGGCGATCCCCTACAGGGTCTATGACCTCGCCGCGAACACCGGGTGGGTCGGCGTCGGGACCGACCACGACACCGCCGCCTTCGCGGTGACCACCATCGCAACATGGTGGGACGTCGTGGGCCGGGCCACCTACCCAGGCGCGGCTAAGCTGCTCATCACCGCCGACGGCGGCGGGTCCAACAGCTACCGGACCCGGCTGTGGAAAACCGAGCTGGCCGCCTTGGCCGCCCGCTACCGGCCTCACGATCACCGTCTGCCACCTACCCCCCGGCACCTCCAAGTGGAACAAGATCGAACACCGGCTCTTCTCCCACCTCTCCATGAACAGGCGCGGACGACCCCTGACCAGCCACGAAGTGATCATCGAGACCATCGGAGCCACCACAACCCGCACCGGCCTGCGCGTCCACGCCGAACTCGACGAAGCCACCTACCCCGAAGGCATCAAGATCCCAAACCAGCAGATCAAAACCCTCCAGACCAACGGCACCCTCCTCCGCCACACCTTCCACGGAGAATGGAACTACACGCTGCGCCCCCACGCCGACACCACCCGACCCAGGATGATCTAAATCATCGCGGGCCCTTAGTCGGGCCCCCCTCAGGCAGCAGGCCGCGGCGCTGCCGCCAAGCCACATTTCCGTACGTGCACAGCCCGAGCACTATCAAGTTAACCTTGATCATGAGCAAACTTTGCCTGACGTAAACGCACGATGTAGGTATTTTTGCTCGACATCTTGTGGCGAGAGACAAATATTTGATCTTCCTCGGCGCTAAACTTGACAGTGCCCTCAAAACCAGGTGAAGCACCGTCTAACGCCAGTTTTCGTTTCCAAGTCAATTTGGGCCCGGATCTGGCCACCAGTTCAGGTGATGCCGCGGTGGAATGCCACCGGACACAACGATACGGACGCCGCCCCGAGGTGCTGGGGCGACGTCCGAGCCACACGGGCGATCGGGTTACCAAGCGTGGACAAATGCGCCACGTTGATCGGTCTCGGCGTCGGCACACGAGGATCACATGCGGACGCAGGCCCGCGGCGCTGTGCCTTATCGCGGCATGCTCAGCGTGGGTTCCCGGTGCTGCTCGTGCTGGGAACGCCAGCCCGGGAGGACGGACCTTCTCTGCTGATCCGGCCTTGGCCTGCCAACGTTCTCTAACACAGTTCTACTCTGTAATCCTCCCCGCAACAAGGGCGCGGGCGATTCGGCCCGCATCCCACCGCGGGGGTTGAGATCACAGCCCAGCCGGGAACGCCGAGACCCCCATCCAGATCACCCGTGAGGCAACGGGAGTAGCGTGAAGCTACTGAGGACATTTCGAGCGTCGGCGTCGGCGGTTTCGGTCTCCTCTGCGGGCCGGAGACAGGAACGCCGATATGATGTCGGTCCTGGAACGTCATCACCGATCGCCGCGGTGGCTGACTGGTGGGGATAGTGGGTCGGATCGCGCACGCAAACTTTGGATTAGACCACCACCTCCCGGGAAGTTCCCCCGCTGACTGGACGGGTCGACGTCATGCTGTCGGGCTGTGCTGGTCGGGTGCCGGCTCGCGCCGGGGTGTCACGGCAGCTTTGCTGGTTTCCTGCTGACTCCGCCGGTGGACGACGTGTCCATGATCGTCGGCGCGGGTGGCCCGGTGAGGATAGATGGCTCAGCGACCTCCGTGGCGGCAGCCCTGCATGGGTAGGCACGATCCGACCAGCCAGGAAGCGTCCGTTTTCCGTACAGTTCAGAGGTACCCAGGTGGCAACCGAGTCCTTGAGGAGGCTGAAGGCCTGTCGGCTGCATCTCGCGCTCGGTGAGGTTGCCACCAGAGATCTCGGTCTCGCCGGGAACCGGGTCGAGGAGGTGAGGATGGTGAGCGTCGCCGCCGCATCCCGCGAAGGCCGCCGAGTGACCAAGGCGCCCCGGAAGACGCCGCAGGCACCGGTCAGGGATGTGCAATTCAAGCGCAGCGAATCTAGTCCAGCATCCCTGAACCTACCGAATGACAACCGCCCGCTAGCCATTGATGGCGCCGAGGATCCTGCGGAGCCATTGGGCACAGTCGAGCAATCCGGGGATTTCGACTGGGATGAGGAGGAGTCCGAGGCGCTGCGCCAAGCCCGCAAGGACGCCGAACTCACCGCCTCGGCCGACTCGGTACGGGCATATCTCAAGCAGATCGGCAAGGTCGCCCTGCTCAACGCCGAACAGGAGGTGGAACTCGCCAAGCGCATCGAGGCAGGGCTCTACGCCGCCCAGCGGGTGCGCCGAGCCGAGGACGTCACCGAAAAGCTTGCCCCGCAGCTGCGCCGGGATCTGCGCTGGATCGTCCGCGACGGCGAGCGCGCCAAGAACCACCTGCTGGAGGCCAACCTTCGCCTCGTCGTGTCGCTGGCCAAGCGCCACACTGGCCGCGGCATGCCATTCCTAGACCTGATCCAGGAGGGCAACCTGGGCCTGATCCGCGCGGTGGAGAAGTTCGACTACACCAAGGGCTACAAGTTCTCCACCTACGCCACCTGGTGGGTCCGCCAAGCGATCACCCGGGCGATGGCCGACCAGGCCCGCACCATCCGGATCCCGGTGCACATGGACGTGGTGATCAACAAGCTGGGCCGCATCCGGCGCGAGCTGCTTGAGGACCTGGGTCACGAGCCCACTCTTACAGAATTGGCCAAGAAGCTGGACATCACCCCCGGGAAGGTGCTGGAGATCCAGCAGTATGCCCGGGAACCCCTCTCGCTGGACCAGACCATCGGCGAGGACGGCGACTCCCCGCTCGGCGACTTCATCGAGGACTCCCAGGCCGCGGTCGCAGTGGACGCGGTCTCCTTCACTCTGCTGCAAGACCGGCTCCAGTCGGTACTGGCCACGCTATCCGAGCGGGACGCCGGCATTGTCCGGCTGAGATTCGGGCTCACCGACGGTCAACCGCGCACGTTCGATGAGATCAGCCACGTCTACGGGCTAAGCCGGGAGAGCATCCGGCAGATCGCATCCACGACGATGACCAAGCTACGCCACCCCGCGCGCTCCCACGCGCTCCGCGACTACCTCGACTAGATCGGGTGACCCACAGCTTCGCTCCCAGCTTTGGGCGCCATCCCGGAGCGGGGGCCCGCCGGAGGCACCTGTGCTTGGTTGAAGAGCTTGGGAACCCTATCGCGCTGCTTACGTCCCGGCCTTTGTCGACCTGCGGCCGGCGGTGGTCAACCGTGGCTCCAGATGACCGCTACTGGCCCCCATGTAGTGGCACGAGTGTCGCTGCTCGCCGCTGACCTGCCGCTACGCGCCCGCGTGGATGGGCCCGTGCGAACTCGTCGCAGTGCTTTCGCTGACTGCTCGCTGACGACAATCATATAGTACGGCCGGGCAGGTAGACCAGGAATCTCCCGTGGCCGGCAGCGCTGCATTGGCACGGACGACCCGGCCAGCCCGAAGTGTCCGCTTCCCGTACAGTCCAGAGATACCCAGGTGGCAACCGGGTCCTTGAGGAGGTTGAAGTCCTGTAGCCCGCATCTCGCGCTGGGTGAGGTTGCCACCAGAGATCTCGGTGTCGCCGGGAACCGGGTCGAGGAGGTGAGGATGTGAGCGTCGCCGCGCATCCCGCGAAGGCCGCCGAGTGACCAAGGCCCCCAGGAAGACGCAGGAGGCGCCGGTCAAGGATGTGGAATTCGAGCGCAACGAGCCTAGTCCAGCGCCCGTCGACCTGCCGAATGACGACGTCCCGTTAGCGAGTGAGGGCACCGAGGATCCTGCGGAGCCGTTGGACACAGTCGAGCAGTCAGGCGATTTCGACTGGGACGGGGAGGAGTCCGAGGCGCTACGCCAGGCTCGCAAGGACGCCGAACTCACCACCTCGACCGACCCGGTGCGGGCATATTTCAAACAGATCGGCAAGGTGGCGCTGCTCAACGCCGAACAGGAGGTGGGGCTCGCCACGCAGATCGAGGCCGGGCTTTACGCCGCCGAGCGGGTGCGCAGGGCCGAGGACATCAGCGAAAAGCTCTCCCCGCAGCTGCGCCGGGACCTGCGCTGGATCGTCCGCGACGGCGAGCGCGCCAAGAACCACCTGCTGGAGGCCAACCTTCGCCTTGTCGTGTCGCTGGCTAAGCGCTACACCGGCCTCGGCATGCCATTCCTGGACCTGATCCAGGAGGGCAACCTGGGCCTGATCCGCGCGGTGATGAAGTTCGACTACACCAAGGGCTACAAGTTCTCCACCTACGCCACCTGGTGGATTCGGCAGGCGATCAGCCGGGCGATGGCCGACCACGCTCGCACCATCCGGATCCCGGTGCACATGGTCGAGGTGATCAACACACTGGGCCGCATCCAGCGCGAGCTGCTCCAGGACCTGGGCCGTGAGCCCACCCAAGAGGAGGTGGCTAAGGAGATGGACATCACCCCGGAGAAAGTGCTGGAGATCCAGCGGTACGCCCGGCAGCCCATCTCGCTGGACCAGACCATCGGAGCGGAGGGCGACTCCCAGCTCGGTGACTTCATCCAAGACCCCGAGGCCGTGGTCGCGGTGGACGCGGTCTCATTCACGCTGCTCCAGGACCACCTGCGATCGGTACTGGCTACGCTGTCCGAGCGGGAGGCCGGCATTGTCCGGCTACGCTTTGGCCTCGACGGCCAGCCGCGCACCCTGGACGAGATCGGCCACATCTATGGGGTCACCAGGGAGCGGATCCGGCAGATCGAGTCCAAGACGATGGCCAAGCTGCGCCACCCGTCGCGCTCCCAGGCGCTTCGCGACTACCTCGACTAACAGAGGGACGTCGGCCGAGGACTAGCCGAGCTAGAAACCGACGAAGCCGGGAGGATCGAGTCAAGTTGTGGTTGTGGTGTCTGTGGCCGTTGCCGCGGGTCGGGGCGCTCTCGTCGCGCATCAGGTCACTGCCCTCTCGGGCGCTGGGGTCGGTTCGTGGATGAGGATCGTCCGGTGGTGCCCGCATCCGGTGCAGCGCAACCTGTCGTGCCGGCGGCGCTGTCGTACCACCGGACGCCGTCAGTCTCATCGCGGCCCGGGCACCCCTCTGCCGTTGTTGGGCTGGTGCTGGCCGGTCGGGTGGTCATCGGTTCCTCTTGCGGTTCGGGGTGGCGTCGGTGCGGGTGAACAGTTCGCCTTGGTCGGTGCACCAGTGGAAGAGTCGACAACCTGGCAGAGCTCGCAACCGCTGCCGTACAGGAAGAGAAGGTTTGTATGCACAAGTGGGAGCACGCAAGACTCGGCATCACTTACTCCCAAGATATCGACGGACACTGGAGAGACACCGTTAGGATAACGACGTACGCCGCGGAGGGATTAAAAGAACAGGACACACCGTATGACAAGGACTATTGGCCAGTCCTGAATCATTTTATCGTTGAGTTGGGTCGCGACGGTTGGGAATTGGTGAGTGTTTTGCCCGTGAGTTCGGTCGCGGCCAATAGGGTCAGTTACAGCGTATTTTGGTTCAAGCGTCCATCGGGCTAGGAAGCTGGGATGAAGTAACAAATTCGCCAAAATTGACATCGTCGCTCGCCTGGGCGATCCTCGAAGAGGACCCGATCACAGCGGCCGAGTTGGGATCGTGGCATCAGGGCAATGGCGCTGCCGCGAAGAACGTCTGCGAGCTGCTGACTTGGTCCGGTATCCCGAGTGCTGTGCCAGTGGAGTTGCCCGACCTCGCGCAGGAACTGCAAGAGCACAAGGAGTGGCAAGACGCGGCCCCTCTCGTTCCCTGGCTACGTAACCAGGTCGTTCACCCCCGGCTCCGTGACGGTCGCTTCGGTCCGAAGCGGGAAGTCGTCGTGGCCGGGTGGGATCTGGCTTGCTGGTACGTGGAACTCGTCCTGTTACGACGCCTCGGCTATACCGGCCGCATCAGCAGTCGGCTTGCGGTTGGCCATTGGGTCGGCCAGACCGTCCCCAGTCCATGGGCGAACGGCTGAAGACCCCGACAGGCGGCGCCCTAGCGGCATGCCGCTGCCGGCGGGTTGCCCTGCGGGGCTAACTTCAATGTCGACGATCTTGTCGGCGCTCTCCGTTGGTCACAGACTCGAAGACTGGCCGGGATGTTGTGTAACCGCCGGACTCTCCGATGGGTCACCCAGGCAAACACCCGTACCGCTGATCCCGCAGTCGCCGGTACGGTCTTCTCTCAGCGCTGCTACCGCCGCCAACAAGCTCAGCTCACGTGGCACGATCTACGGCTGGGTACCAAAACCTGGCGTCAGATTGGTTCTCCCAGGGTGGCGGTGCAGGCGGCGGGGGCAAACGGACGTTCAACGGAGTGAGGTGGCTCTCCATCGCTGGGAGGCGGCCCGCTTCTGATGTTCACTGTGCTACCGGGTA
This sequence comes from Pseudonocardiaceae bacterium, assembly GCA_025937115.1. The sequence continues at coordinate 8,065 of JAICSB010000090.1, forward strand.
GGTGATACACAATGTGCGGGATCGTCGCGGCCTTCGGATCAGTCGACGCCGACAAGTGCGAGCGGATGCTCAACCGGATACAGCATCGGGGACCGGATGACACCGGCGTACTGACGCTTGACTCGGCCTGGTTGGGTCACCAGAGACTCTCCATCGTCGACATCAGCCGCGGCAGGCAACCGCTGGCCAACGGTGACGGCACGGCATGGATTATCGGCAATGGTGAGATCTACAATCATGAGGACCTCAGCGCGAAGTTGCCTCCCGGACTGTTGCAGACCCAGTCGGACACCGAGGCGGCGCTGCACCTCGTGATGCGGGACGGTCCGGCCTCGGTGGCTGAGCTCAGCGGCATGTTCGCGCTGGCGATGGTTACCGACACCAGGGATGGGCTGGTCGCCCGCGACCCGATGGGGGTCAAGCCGCTGTACTGGATCGACGGCCCAGATGGCACGATGTTCGCCAGCGAGCTGCGGGCCTTCGACCCTCAAGACCGGCCCCGAGTGGCCTCATTCCCGCCCGGCTGTTTGTGGACCCCAGCGACCAGCATCGTGCGCTATGCCAACTCGGTTCCGGTGGGCGTCCGCCCAGCCCGCCGGGCGCAGCACCCGAACTGGGACAACGGGGTGCTCGAGAAAGTCAGGGACTCCGTAGTGCTGTCCGTGCAGCGGCGAATGATGGGCGACGTCGGGGTGGGCGTGTTTCTCTCCGGTGGACTGGACTCGGCGATCGTCGCGGCGATCGCCGCGGAACACACTCGCCGCCGGGGCGGCATGCTACCCACTTTCGCGGTCGGTACCAAGGACAGCAGCGACCTGCTGGCGGCCCGGAGGGTCGCCGACTTCATCGGCAGCGACCACTACGAGGTCGTCGCCACCGCCGAGTCCATCGGTGAGGAGTTGGACAACGCGGTCGAAGTGATCGAGCACTACGATCCGGCCCTGGTTCGCAGCTCGGTGCCGAACCTGCTGCTGGCGCGCGAGGCTGCCAAGAAGGTCAAGGTGGTGCTCACCGGTGAGGGTGCCGACGAGCTCTACGGCGGCTACAGCTACATGCACACCCCGGAGTTCGCTGACCCGAACGCACTGCACGCCGAGCTGGTGCGCAGCCTGGAGCAGTTGCACCACCTGAATCTGCAGCGCTGCGACCGCACGACGATGTACTTCGGGTTGGAGGCCCGCGAGCCGTTCCTGGACACCAACGTGGTGCGTACGGCGCTGACCCTGCCGCCGGAGTGGAAGAAGACCACCGATGGGCGGCCGGAGAAGGCAGTGCTGCGTGAGGCCTTCACCGACTGGCTGCCTGAGGAGCTGCTCTGGCGCACCAAGGAGCAATTCGGCGACGGCTCGGGTGCCGGCGAGGTGCTCGCCGCGCTAGCCAAAGACAACACTGCCAAAGCCGGCGACACCGACGGTGCCGTGACGCAGCCACCGGATAGCTGGGCACTGCGCAGCGACGAGGAGATCCTTTATTACCGGATCTGGCAACGCTACTTCACTGGGGTGCGCCCCAACTCGACCCTGGGCTGCTTCGCGACCTCGTGAGTTACAGGTCGCCACCCTCTTCGAGGAGACGGTCGATCTCCCGGCGCAGCAGCCCTAATCGACCCTCCCGCACCAGTGGGATGTCCCGCCGTCGACGGCGCACCTGCGACAGATCAATGTCGACGGTGAGCAGCTGCTCTTGGTACTCGTCGGCTTCGGCGATCACTTCGCCCCACGGGTCGACGACGTGTGAGCCGCCCCAGAAGCGCAGCGATCCCTCGGTACCGACGCGGTTGACGAAGACCACGTACAGCTGGAACATCCGCCCGTAGAACCGGGTGATGCCGCGCCAGTAGGAC
>JAICSB010000597.1 GCA_025937115.1 Pseudonocardiaceae bacterium
GGCGGCTGACGACCGGGGCGTTCGCCGAGCGCTTTCCTACCGAGCTGGAGCTGGTCGAACAGTACGCGGTCTCCCGGCATACCGTGCGCGAGGCGCTGCGCCGGCTGCGCGATTCCGGTGTGCTCGATTCCGCCCGCGGCCGCGGTACCTGGATCGCCCAGCAGCAACCTATCGAGCAGCCACTGGGCAGCCTGTACAGCTTGTTCCAGGAGGCCGAGGAACGGGGCATGCGCCAGCGCAGTGACGTGCTCGCGCTGCGCGCCGAACGCAACCCGGAGGCGGCTATCAAGTTGGGGCTGCCCGACGACGCTGAGCTCGTCTACCTCGAGCGCCTGCGGTGGGCGGACGACGAGCCACTGGCCCACGATCAGATCTGGCTGCCGGCAGACCTCGGCGCACCGGTGCTCGACGCCGACTTCACCCACAGCGGGCTATACGACGAGCTCGCCTCCCGGTGTGGGGTGCGCCTCACCGGCGGCCGAGAACGGATCACCGCGGTGGTGCCGGACAAGGCCATTCGAATCCTGTTGGCCGTTCCTCGGGCGGTGGCCTGCCTATTCATCGAACGCACCGGCTGCCTGCACCGCCGCCCGATCGAATGGCGAACGGCCACCGTGCGTGGTGATCGGTTCGCGGTGCTGTCCGACTGGGGCCCTCGCGGTAACACCCTGCGAGCGGACCGTCCGGTGGATCTCCCGTCACAGTAACCTGTGTATAGTCCGTTTGTCCGGACAACCACGCGGCGACTCAGGAGTCCACCGTGATCGTGGATCAGTTCTATTTAGGGTGCCTATCCCAGGCGTCCTACCTGGTCGCAGACGACGTCTCCCGGCGCGCGGTGGTGGTCGACCCACGGCGCGACGTCAGCGAGTATCTCGCCGCAGCGCAGCAGCGCGGCCTGTCCATCGAGCTTGTCGTCCTCACCCATGTGCATGCCGACTTCGTCCCGGGGCACACCGAGCTGGCCGCCCTGACCGGCGCTGTGATCGCGATGGGCGAGGCCGCGCCGGTGAGCTTCCCGATCCGCCGGCTCTCCGACGGCGAGCGGATCCGGCTCGGCGACCCGGACACCGGCGTGATGATCGAGGTGCTGGCCACCCCAGGCCATACCCCGGAGTCGATCACGTTGGCGGTCTATGAGCAGGCGAGGGACGAGGCCCCGGCCGCGGTGCTGACCGGTGACACCCTGTTCCTCGGCGACGTCGGGCGCCCGGATCTGCTGGGCTCAGCCGGGCGCACCGCGGCGGACATGGCCCGCGAGTTGTACCGTTCACTCCGGACCAAGATCCTTCCGTTGCCTGATGAGGTGCTGGTCTACCCGGGCCACGGCGCCGGCAGCGCGTGCGGGAAGGCGCTGTCAACCGACACCGTGTCCACCCTCGGCGTCCAACGCGTGGTGAACTACGCGCTCGTGCCGATGACCGAGGACGCCTTCGTCACCGCGGTTACCGAGGGACTGCCCGATCCACCGGCCTACTTCTCGCAGGAGGTGGCCCTCAACCGCGCCGGCCACGCCGCCTTCGATCCCGCGGCCACCGTCGCGGACATCCCCGCCGCGGAGGCGGTGCGCCACCAGCAAGCGGGCTACCTGCTCCTCGACGTGCGCGACGACCAGGCCTTCGCGGCCGGGCACCTGCGTGGTGCGGTCAACGTGGGCCTGTCCGGACGTTTCGCCGAGTACGCGGCCGCCGTGCACGCCCCCGACCAGCCGGTCATTCTCGTCGGAACGCCGGCGGAGGTCGTCGAAGCGCGGCTGCGGTTGGCCCGCGTCGGCGTCGATGCGGTCACCGGCGCCGTCACCGATCTCGAAGCCCTGATCATCCAGCCCGAGCTGACCCGAACCCAGAGCCGGCTCACCGCCCGGCAGGCCGCCGAGCGCATCGCTACCGTGACCGAACTGCAGGTAGTCGACGTCCGAGGTCCAGGCGAGTTCGCCGGCGGTACCCTCCCTGGCGCGGTCAACCTGCCGCTGCCCCGGCTGCGGGAACTGATGCCCGCGCTCGACCCGGCCCGACCGGTGCTCGTGCACTGCGCCGGCGGCTACCGTTCCATCGCGGCCGCCAGCCTGCTGCGCGCCCACGGCTTCACCGACGTCTCCGACCTCATCGGCGGCTGGCACGCCTGGCAGACCGAGCGGGGCTAAGTGATCATCGGGTGAGTGCACACCAGATCCGCCGCGGCCTGCATTGTTGGCTCCGGAGGTGTGGCCTCCGCTGGCCGCGTATAGCACCGCTCATGATCGCGATTTGGGAAGAACGAGCCGCGGTCAGGGGGCTGTCGCGAAATCGGCGTGGGGTTGCCCGCGAATCATTTGTGGGCCTCGTGTGGTGGAAGGGTCCGCTCGTGGATCCTGTTCGGCGTCCCCACGACCTGCCATGATCGCCGAAACTGTGTGATGACCGTTCGATCCTGCACGGTTACGGCTCACTCTTGGCAATCTTGAGAGGGTGGGCAAGGCGATTTCGCGACAGCCCCTGACCGCGGCTCGTTCTTCCGAAACAGCGATCTTGTGGTCCTCGCTGTCCGCGGGAGTACACGACTACGCGATCCGGGTCGGCCGA
>JAICSB010000425.1 GCA_025937115.1 Pseudonocardiaceae bacterium
TAGTCCATCAGCCAACTTGGATGGTCTGGCTGCTGTCGTCGATGGCGGATCGGACTCGGTGAGCAGGTGCTCGAGCGCGCTTACCCAGGTTTCCACGATCGCGTTGTCGTCAACCCTGCTGTGCGCGGTGCCCAGTAGGTTGGGAAGTAGTCGTGCAGAGATCAGGGCGCCGAGCCCGATCGTCGCGATGGCATCAGCCCGGGGGGCGGATACGACCGAGCCGGATCGGTCGATGATCCACTCCGCGAACTCGCGATAGGTCAGGCCGACGACCTGCACGACGGCGTCGGTGAGGATTTTCGGACCGTGGCGAGCCTCGCTGGCGAGCAGCCGCAGCAGTTGGGCTTCCTGGTCGAGCTCGGCAAGGACATATCGGGCGGCGATGGTGAGTTCAGTGTGCAGATCGCCGAGGTCGGCGAACAGTCGACGAATGTCGCGTAGGGCGGCGAGCCGGCTGAGCTGCCGTTGCACTCCGGCGGTCAGGAGTGCTTCCTTGGACGGGAAATGGTGGTAGATGCCGCCAGCGCCGGGGCTGAGCCCGGCAGCTTGCTCGATCCGGGTGATGCTGGTACCGCGGTAGCCGTGCTCGCTGAACAGCTCCATCGCCGCGTCGATGATGCGATCCCTTGTCGCCCCGGTTGATGGCACGGTTGACAGATCGCCCATGGCACCAAAGTATTTACTTAGGCACGTCAAGCGTCAACTTCAGGAGCAGCGATGAGCGCGCATGGTCGAAGTCGGCTGGCCCGCACGGTTCCCCTGGTCGGACTGGCTGGCCGGACCGCCGGTGAGGCGGTGGTCGCCGCCCTGCGCAAGCGGCTGACCGGCCAGGACAGCGCTGAGTTTCACGAGCGAACCAGTGAGCGGTACGCGGCCATGCTCGGTCACTCGAAGGGGGTGCTGATGAAGGCCGGGCAGGTGCTGTCCTTCGTCGCGCTCGGGGCGCTGGTCCCCCCGGAACGGCAACGCGTCTACCAGGCGGCGATGGCCCGGCTGCAGGCCGACGCCCCGCCGATGGCTCCCGAACTGGCCGCGGCGGTGGTGGAGGCTGAGCTGGGTGCACCCCCGGAGGAGGTCTTCGCGGAGTTCAACCCGCATGCGTTCGCGGCGGCGTCGATCGGGCAGGTCCACGCCGCACGGCTGACCGACGGGCGGCGGGTGGCGGTCAAGGTGCAGTATCCCGGGGTCGATCAGGCCATCCGGGCAGATCTGGACAATACCGAGCTGCTGGCCACCTTCCTGCAGTTGGTCGGGGCGATAGTGCCCGGCACCAATCGGCTCGATGTGCGCGCGGTGGCCCGGGAAGTGGCGGCCCGGATCGGTGAAGAGATCGACTACCGCATCGAGGCCGCCTATCAGACCGCCTTCGCTGACGCCTACCGAGATCATCCGTTTATCCGCATCCCCGAGGTGGTGCCGCAGCTGTCGACCCGCCGGGTGCTCACCATGGATCTCGTGGACGGCATGCGCTGGTCGCAGGCGGTGGCGGCCGATCAACAGATGCGGGACCGCTGGGGCGAAGTGATCTACCGGTTCGCTCTGGGCAGCCTGCGAATGGTGGGCATGTTCCACGCCGACCCCCATCCGGGCAACTACCTGTTCCACGATGACGGTGCGGTGACGTTCCTGGATTTCGGTTGCGTCAACCAGTTCTCCACACAACAGGTCACGTTGATGCAACGGGTCGTCGCCGCCGCTATCGCCGACGACGCCGCAGCCTTGTGGGAGGCCTTCGTCGAGATCGGCTTCCTGACCGCGTCGGATGCACCCACACCGGCGGAACTGCTCGAGTGGTATCGGGACAAGCTGCAACCGCTGGTGGCCGAGCAGCCATTCACCTACACGTCGGCGTACGCCGCGTCCGTGGTGCAGGGCTACTTCACCCGCAGGGGCGCGACCGGCTCGGTGATGAGCCGCATCGAGCTGCCCCGCGAGTACGTGTTCCTCACCCGCATCGATCTTGGACTCACCGCCTTGCTGGCAGAGCTGGAAGCCACCGGTCCGTGGGCCGCGATCCGCAGCGAATGGGACGAGGACGGGCCTCCTGCCACCGAGATCGGCGAGCTTGACGTCGAACATTGGGCGCGGCGGGGACTGGAGACCGTGGAGCCGTGATGATTCCCACCGTTGACCCTTACCCGACCTATCGCGCACTGCGTGAACAGCACCCGGTGTGCTGGGACGGCGACCTGGACGCGTTCCTGGTCAGCTCCTACGCCGAGGCGAGCGCCGTGCTGCGCGGTCCGGGGTGGAGCAGCGACCCGAACCGCAACCCCGCACTGGCCGCACGGTTCGATCGCGCCGAACTCGGAACCCAAGCGCTGGGCACGACGCTGTTGACGATGGACCCGCCTGACCACACTCGGCTGCGGCGGCTTCTCGCCCCGCCATTCACCCCCCGGGCCATCGACGCGCTGCACGCTCGGATCACCGCGGTGGTCAAGGCCGCCCTCGCCGATCTCGGCAGCGCGGGTGAGGTCGACGTCATCGCCGAGATCGGCTATCCGATCCCGCTCGCCGTGATGTGCGAGCTGCTCGACGTCGACATCGAGGGCGCGCGACTGTTGCGTACCGAGACCCCCAAGCTGGTAGGGATGCTCGAGTTCGACCCTGACGAGGAAGCGGTCCTCGCGGCCGAGGAGGCCACCGCCAGCCTGGCGCTGCATCTTCTGCCCATCCTCGGCGACCGCCGTCGCCGTCCTGGCGAGGATCTGGCCAGTCAGCTGCTGGGTCTCGGCGACGACGACGGCGACGCACTCGCACTCGACGAAGTGCTCGCCACCACCATCCTGCTGCTTACCGCCGGGCACGAAACCACCGCCAGCCTGATCGGCAACGGCGTGCTCACCCTGATGGAACACCCCGACCAACTCCAGCTGCTCCAGCGTGATCCCACGCTGATCAAGCCGGCGATCGAGGAGATCCTTCGGTTCGAGTGCCCCGCCAAGATCGTCGGCCGGACCAACCTCATCGACCGGCAACTAGGCGGGCACACCATCCGCGCCGGCCAGCGGGTGCTCGTTCTGCTTGGCGCGGTGAACCGGGATCCGGAGCAGTTCCGCGACCCCGAGTGCTTCGACATCACCCGAACGCCGGCTCCGCATCTCGCTTTCGGCGCGGGACCGCATTTCTGCCTCGGAGCTGCCCTGTCTCGCGCGGAGGCCCAGGAGACCCTGCGGCAGCTGCTTCCGCTACTGACCGAGTGGCGACTCGCACCTGGAGCGCCCGCCTGGCGAGTTTCCGACAGTTTCCGCGCACTCGACAATCTCCACCTCGTCAGCGCCTAGGCCGGGGCGATCCTTGGTGAGAGCGGGGCGACCAGGCCGGTGTGGCTCAGCGACTTGCCGGTGGTCTCCGGGGCGAGCAGCTGGGACACGACGGCGCCGATCACGCACATCGCCGCCCCGGCCACCATGCACCACGGCAGGCCGATGGACTCGATCCCGACCGGGAGCAGGAACGTGCCCGCCGCAGCCCCGATCCGGCTGAACGCGTTGGCGATGCCCACCCCGGTGGCCCGCACGTCGGTCGGGAACACCTCGATCGGGTACACGGCGGTGAGGTTGCCGGTCACGGCGTTGAAGAACGCGAAGACCGCGAAGGCACCGACCAGCGCCATCGGCGGCGCACCGGCCCACAGTCCGATGACCAGCAACGCCACTGCCATGACCCAGAACGGGCCGATCA
>JAICSB010000400.1 GCA_025937115.1 Pseudonocardiaceae bacterium
AGTGCACCAGCTTGATACCCAGCCTCGCGCACGCGCGTAGCAGCCACGAGTCCACGAACGCCGACCCGTTATCGACATACACGTACTGCGGGACGCCGCGGGCGGCCAACGCCGGGCGCAACGCGGCCGCCAACCGGACGGGGTCCTCCGCGAACCCCCAGCGGTGCCCCACCACGGCCCGCGAATGATCGTCCACGAAGGCAAACATTCTGTGGAATTAGCGATCTTCAATGTTCTGAGCGGCTGTGGGTGACGTTGAGGATCGGGAGTTGGGTGGCGGTCGGTGGGATTCCGATCTGGCGTGGGGTCGGTCCGGCTGGGGTGGGTGAGTCGGCGAGGCGGTGGAGGAGGTTGCCGAGGGCGTGTTGCCCGTCCTCGACTGCGGCGCGTTCGTCGTCGGTGAGTGGGATCGAGGCCAGCATGCGTTGCAGGTTGTCGTTGGCCTCCAGTAGCTGGGCCTTGGTGGAGTCCTTCGGGGTGTAGAAGTCGCAGCGGGCGCATGCCATGCGGTGGGGGCATTGCTCGAAGAAGGTGTAGGTGCAGTAGCCGTGTCCGAGGTCGTAGTGCTGCCACGGTTGCCCGGCGGCGGCGCTGCCCGAGGTGACGGCATCGCGGTCGATGAGGACCTCGATGGTGCGTAGGTTGCGGGCGAAGTACCCGGCTTCGGTGTAGGCCTTCGTCAGCGTGATGGGCGTGATCTTCGCGTAGTGCTGGGTGGTGTTCGGGCTGCGGTGACCCAGCCAGGCCTGCAGCTCGAACAGGGTCATGGGTTCCTTGGCGTTGTAGAGCTGGCTGGCGATGGTGGACCGTGCGCGGTGGCTGGTGATCCTGCCGCGCACGTCGCTGGTGGGCACCCCGGCCTTGGAGCACAGAGTGGGGATCAGGACGCGGTTGATGTAGTCCTTGGCGACGGGGTGGGCGCGGGTGGAGAACAGCAGGTCGATGTGCTCGGCGGTCTTGCGGTCGTGCCGCTTGGGCTGGGCGGGGCGCTGAGCCTGCCAGGCGTCGATGGCTTGGCCGACGATCGGGTCGACGGGCTTGGTGAACGCGGTGCCGGTCTTGTGTACTGGGACGTCGAGCAGGCAGACGGCGTCGTCGGCGAGCACGTCGCGGGAGTCGCCGCGGATGGGTGTGCCGTTGTGCTGCCAGCGGATGCAGCCGACGCGCAGCCTGGTGAGTTCGTCGCTGCGCAGGCCGGCGAACAGCCAGGTCAAGGCGAGGGCGCGGGTGAGCTCGATCGGGTAGTAGCTGCCGGTGGTGGTACCGGGCAGGTCGGCGGCTTGCAGGTTGAGCCCGGCCCACAGCAGCTTGGCCCAGATGTCGTCGGCGATGACGCGGGGGTCGGTGCCGATGAGGGCGGCGACGCTGCGGGGCACTGCCAGGGTCCGGGCCGGGTCGAACCGACGCGGGATCCACTCCCACTCTTGCAGGTCGCGGAAGAACATGCGGGTGGCCATCAGGATGTGCGCCTTGGTGCGGGGGGCGATCGCGGTGCCGACGCGGTCGTGTAGGTGGTCGCGGCGGGCGACCCAGTCACCGATGCGCATGCGGTCGACGGCGGCGACCCATGCCGCGCAGGTGAGGCGGGTCCACTGGCCAGGGTCGGCCTGCTCGGGGTGGTTGGCGGCCAGCCATCTTCCGGTCTTGGCTATGTTGACGCGGACGTTGGCCCGCACGTCAGATGTCAACGGTGACGTGTCGTACCAGCGTTGCAGGAAGGCCGCCCAGGTGGCGGGAACCCCGGGAAGCCCGGGCGCGTGGTTGAACCCGAGGCGCACCGGTGGCTGGCAGTGGCCGAGGTCGGCGACTGCCCGCTGCAGCGCGTAGAGCGTGGCCGGGTGTCGTCCGGTGGTGGCCGGGTGCCCGTGCAGCCGGGCGAACGCCTCAGCGGTCAGGTCCTCCAGCCGGGGACTGTGGTTGATCAGCAGGGCCTGGGCCAGGATGCCGGGCAGGCGGTAACGGCCATCGGCGTCGGTCTGGCTGCGGTAGCCCCATCCTTGCGTGATCTGGCTGACCGCGTCCATCGCCGCGGTGACCGGCTGCTCACCGAAGACGAGGTGCGCCAGGTGCAGCCGGTTGAAGTTGCCCAGGTGCTGGTAGTCGGTGAAGCCGCCCAACAAGTAGGCCAGCGCGAGCAGCAACGGGCGCACCGTGGTGTCGGTTGGCAGCGGCTGCGCGGCGCGGAACGCCTGACTGCTGGAGCCGACCAGCCTGGCCCAATCCCAGCTGGTCCATCCCCACCACGTGCGTCCGGCCACCTCGCAGCCGCTGAGCACGATCGCGGCGGCCTGCCGGCCGGCACGGCGGAACCGGACCGGGTCGCCGTGAACATCATGAAAGGCGGCGCAGGCTGCGTCCAGCGGTTCGACCAACCGCGACAACGCTAGCCACGACAGGGCGGTGCGCCGGGGCACGCCACGGCAGCGGTTGCGGCGTAACGCCTTCACGTCCAGCACGGCCAATGCCGCGGCCTCGCCCGGTGACAGTCGCGGCTCGCGGTCCCATCCATCCGAGCCCTCAACGACAGCAGTGTGGTCTACCTTGGACTCGCGGGCAGACCGGCGTAGCGGTGCGGTGCTCACTGGCCGGTCCCGTCCACCTCGGCGAGGGCGTCGACCCGCCAGGCATGCAGGTGCGACATCGACGCGGTCAACCGCGCTGACAGGTCCCGACCGGACAGATGGATATAGCGCATCGTTGACTCGGTGCTGCGGTGCCCAGCGAAAGTGGCGATCGCATGGATCTCCCAACCCATCCGGGCCAGATCGGTCAGACACAGATGCCGCGTGGTGTGGGTGGAAAACCGCGGCACCTGCGCGGCCAGCGCGATCCGCCGCACCGCCTTCGACCACGTCCACAACGTCAGCGCCTGGCCATGGTTGCGGCGCGACTCCGACAGGAACAACGCGCCCCGCGCTCGGCTGACCGTCGCCCGGTGGGACAGATAGCCCGACAACAACGCGCCGGTCGCCGCCGAGTACGGCACGACCCGTTCCAACCGATTCTTGGTCGTCTCCGCCCGCACCCGCACCGTCCGGTGTCCCGGGTCCAAATCGTCGGTGCGCAGCGAACACAGCTCCTGACGGCGCAAACCGCAGTCGTAGGCCAGCGCCAGCATCACTCGTGTGCGTGCCGGCTCGCCACGCACGACGTGCAGAATGGACAGCCACTCCTGCTCGTCCGGGATCCACGGCAGCTTCGTCAACCGCGGCACCAGACCCCGCGACCCGCCGCCGAACGCGCGCCCCGGCGTATACCGACCACGCCCGACCGGATTGGATTGGCGCAGCCCTTCCTCCATCAGAAAGTCGTAGAACAGCCTCACCGGCACCAGCCGCTGCTGGATCGTCGCGTTCGCCAGCCCGGAACCCGACTCGATGGACACCACGTTGACGCCCAACCGGCCCGGCCGCCGCGTCAGCTCTCGCACGTAGACCGCCACGTGCGCCCGACTCGCAGTCAGCGGATCGACACCGACCTGCTCACACATCTGCAGGTACCCGGCCAGCCCGCGCGCGTACGCGTCGATCGTGCGCGGCGACCGACCCAAATCAACCCAGATCCCCAGCCACAGCCCAGCCAGCTCGTGCCGGCCGAGTACCGGCCACCGCTCCACCAACTCCACAGCCGCTCAACGCCGCTACCAACGCGGTCGTGAGGCAACAGTCGCTCACCGGACAGATTCCACATAACACCAGATTCCACGTAACTTATACGTAGACGGTGCCGGACCAGGTGGCGACGTAGGTGAAGTCGGCGACCCAGAGCCGGTCCGGCCGGTTCGGCGTGAACTGGCGTTGCATCAGGTCTCCCGGCCGGGCCGCGGCCGGATCCGGCATCGTGGTACGTCGTTGCCGGCCCCGTCGGGCGCCCTGCAGACCCATG
>JAICSB010000117.1 GCA_025937115.1 Pseudonocardiaceae bacterium
CCTGCGCCGGGCAAGCGACCGCGTTCGAGCATGTCACCGACGATCGTGCTGCGCGACGGTCGACCGTTCCTGGCGGTCGGCTCGCCGGGCGGCGCCACGATCATCACCACGGTCCTGCAGATCCTGGTCAACCGGATCGACCTTGGTATGAACCTGCCCGATGCGATCGCCGCCCCCCGAGCCTCGCAGCGCAATACCGCGACCACCCAGGCCGAGCCGGCATTCATCGCGGCGCCCGCCACGGGTGGCCTGATATCGCTCGGTCACAAGTTCACGATCAGCGAGACCTCGCCGCTGGATCCCACGATCAAGATCAGCCCAGATATCGGCGTCGCCTCAGGTCTGGAATTCCGCCCCAACGCCACCGTCCTAGCCGCCGGCGAACCCACCCGCCGCGGCGGCAGCGCAGCCGCCGTCATCCACCCCACCCGCTGACCGGCCTTATGGAACCTTTTCGGGGGCCGAGCGCACAGGGCTGTGCGGTCAGACCTTTTGGAGGAATTGGGCGCGCTGGTCGTCTAGCAGGTCGGCGGCTAGGCGGGCCAGGGCGGGGTGCTCGGTGAGGTCGGGGTCAGTCTCTACCAGCTGCTGGGCGGCTTGCCTCGCTTGACCGATGAGGTCCGCGTCGCGCAGCAGCGAAAGCAGTTTGAGCCCGGATCGCCGGCCGGATTGCAGCGCGCCGAGCACGTCACCCTCGCGGCGCAGCTCTAGGTCGCGTTGGGCCAGTTCGAACCCGTCGGTGGTCGCGGCGACGGCGTCGAGCCGTTCCCGGCCGGGAGTCCCCTCGGGTGAGTCGGTCACCAGCAGGCACAGCCCGGGATGCGCCCCCCGGCCGACCCGGCCGCGCAGCTGATGCAGCTGGCTGACCCCGAACCGCTGCGCGTCCATGATCACCATGACGGTGGCGTTGGGTACGTCGACGCCGACCTCGACGACGGTGGTGGCCACCAGGACGTCGATCTCGCCGGCGGTGAAGGACCGCATCACGACGTCCTTGTCGTTGCCTGGCAGGCGGCCGTGCAACACCCCGAGCCGCAGCCCGGCCAGTGGACCTTCCTCAAGCTGCGGAGCCAGGTCGAGCACCGCCAGTGGCGGGCGACCGCCGTCCTCGCCGTCCTCACCGGCAGCGTCCTCACCAGCAGCGTCGTCGTCGCCGATCCGCGGGCACACCACGTAGGCCTGCCGGCCGCCGGCGATCTCCTCAGCGATCCGCCGCCACACCCGTTCCAACCAGCCGGGCTTCTCCCCGACCGGCACCACGGTGGTCGAGATCGGCGACCGGCCAAGCGGCAGCTCGCGCAGGGCGGAGACCTCCAGATCGCCGTAGACGGTCATTGCAACGGTGCGCGGGATCGGCGTCGCGGTCATCACCAGCACGTGCGGGCTGGTGCCGTCGACCGCCCTGGCGCGCAGCGCGTCGCGCTGCTCGACGCCGAAACGGTGCTGCTCATCGACCACCACCAGACCCAGATCGGCGAAGGACACCCGATCCTGGATCAGGGCGTGCGTGCCGATCACGATTCCGGCCGCACCACTGGCGGCGTCCAGCAGCGCCTGCTTGCGAGACCGGGCGGGCAGTGATCCAGTGAGCAGGGCGATCCGGGTGGCCTGCTCGGCTGATCCCAGTTCGCCAGCCCGGCCATAATCGCCCAACATGGCCCGCAGGGACCGGGCGTGTTGCGCGGCGAGCACCTCGGTGGGCGCCAGCAGCACCGCTTGCCGTCCCGCATCCAGGACCTGCAGCATCGCGCGCAGCGCGACCACGGTCTTACCGGACCCGACCTCGCCCTGCAGCAGCCGGTTCATCGGGTGCTCGCCGGCCAGCTCGACGGCCAGCAACTCGCCCACGTCACGTTGGCCGGCGGTCAACGTGAAGGGCAGCGCGGCGTCGAAGGCGGCAGCCAACCCGCCGTCGCGGCGCGGGCATACCGGCGCAGGCCGGCGCATCACCTGCTGGCGGCGCCGCGCGAGGGTTAGCTGCACCGCCATCGCCTCGTCCCACTTCAGCCGACGCTGGGCTGCGGCGATCTGGGCACGGTCGTCGCAGCGGTGCACGGCGCGCAGCGCCGCACCCAACTCCAGCAGCTGGTGCCGTGCCCGCAGCTCGGTGGGCAGCGGATCCTCGGGATCGTCGAGGACGTCGAACACCTGGCGAACGCAGAGCTGGATCGTCCATGAAGGCAGATCCTTGGTGGCGGGATAGACCGGGATCAGGGCTCGGGAGAACTCCGCGAGCTTGTCCGCGTCACCGTCGAGCAGCTGGTACCTCGGATGCGTGAGCTGCAGGGCGCGCTGCTTGCCGTACATCGTCACCCGGCCGGCGAACAGCCCCTGCCGACCAGGCTTGAGCACGGTGGGCAGACGATGCTGGTTGAAGAAGGTGAGGTTCAGGGTGCGGGTGCCGTCGAAGATCACCGCCTGCTGGATGGTGCCTTTCTTCTGTTGCATCGGGCGTGACGAGCAGCTGCGAATCTCGGCGACCACGGTGACGTCTTCCCCCGGCGTCAGACTCGCGATCGGGGTGAGCTGACCCTGGTCGGCGTACCGGCGTGGATAGTGCCGCAGCAGGTCACCGACGGTACGAACATCCAGCTGCTCGGCCAGCAACTTCGCTGTCTTGGCACCGATCACCCGGTCCAACGAGTCATCCACGCCGGCCACGCTCACTCCACCCCCACCAGCAGCACACGCTGCGGCACGCGACCGGCGTAGACCAGCACCTCGACCTCGGGATGTGCGCTGCGCAGGTACTTGATCAGCGAGTCCCCGACGCCATCCGGGGCCTCCTGCCCGAGTAGAACTGTGACCAGCTCCCCGCCCACCGACAGCATGCGCTCCACCAGCTCGCGGGCCGCGACCAGCGGATCGCGATCGATCAGGACGACTTCGTCGCCGACCATTCCCAGGGTATCGCCCGGCTGGCAGCGTCCGGCCCAGGTCAACGCCTCCCCCCGGGCCACGGTGAGCTCCCCACGCCGGGTCGCGGCCGCCGCCTCGGTCATCGCCACCAGGTCGTCGGCCGGGCGCCGCGCGGAGTCGTGCACCGCGATCGCAGCCAGTGCCTGCACCGGGGACGCGGTCGGTACGACCACCACCTCCTGGCCGGTGGCCCGGACCTGGACGGCCGCTAGTTCGGCGCTGGTCGCGGCAGTGGGCTCGGCGAGCACGGTGACATGCCGGGCGCGGGTGCCAGCGAGAGCCGCGCGTAGCTCGTCGAGGCTGCTATGGGCCTGGGTGGTGGTCACCCCTTCCCCGCGGAACAACTCAGCCACTCCAGATCCGGAGACCATGGCGAGCACCGCGTGGTCGATGACGAACCGGTTGCGGTCGGCGTGATCGGCCCGGGCTTGATCGGCGAAGCGCAGTACCGTGATGCGGTGCGGCCGCCCGGCCCGCACCCCGGCCTCGATCACGGCGCCGACGTCGGAGCTGTGCACGTGCACGTTCCACAGCTGCGCACCGTCGCCAGTCTCGCCTGAGCCGACGACAGCCACGCAGTTGCCCAGGTTGGCCAGCTCGGTGCGCAACGTCGCGATGTTGGCCTGGTCGGTACCGTCCAGCAGGTACATCACTTCGTACTCGTACTCGGCGCAACCGCCGTCCCGCGCCAGCTCCAGCACCTGCCCCGGATGAGGCTGGCTTCCAGCGGCGACGGTGGACCGCACACTGGGACGCTCGTTCACCACCGCCAGCAGCGCTTCCAATAGCAAGATCAGCCCGCGACCGCCCGCGTCCACCACTCCTGCGACAGCCAGTGCGGCAAGCTGGCGGGGGGTGTCGGCCAGCGCTCCGGCTGCGGCGGCAGTAGCCGCCGACGCCACGGCGCTGAGTTCGTCGGACCGGACCGCCGCGGCCGCCCGCGCCGCCGCGTGCAGCACGGTCAGCACCGTCCCGGACACCGGTTCAGACACCGCGGCCGTGGCCAGCTCGTCAGCCCGGCACAGTCCCTTGCGTAGGGCCGCACCGTCCCAGGCCCGGCCATCGCACTCCGAGCCGATCAGGGGCTCCGCCAGGCCGCGCAGCACCTGGGACAGGATCACTCCAGAGTTGCCCCGGGCTCCCATCAACGCGCCGCGGGCCAGCACCGCGACCGTACTGCCCGGCGGCACAGCCCCGGCCGCCGCGTTGTGATCCCGGAGCACCGCATCCAACCCGGCCCGCATGGTGGCCAGCAGGTTGGAGCCGGTGTCCTGGTCGGCGACCGGGAACACGTTGAGCGCATCAATCTCGTCACGGTGCGCAGCGAGCGCGTCACAGCAGGTCACTGCCCAGCGACGGACCGCTGCGCCGTCCAGCGACTGCAACACCGCGGCTGCTCACCGCCTTCATCTGACCCGGTTGATAGGCTGGTTTGTGGCTCTTCAAGAGCTACCAACGTCGAAGATTACCGACCCACAGCGTCCCCGGTGCGCGGCGCCGTGCACCGCCGGGTTACTCTTCACTCCGACCGCCCGGGAAACGGGCGTACCACCCTCGCGACGAACCCAGGGAGTGTGTGACGTGGCTGCCGTGTGCGACGTCTGCGGCAAGGGGCCGGGCTTCGGCATGTCGGTCTCGCATTCGCACCGGCGGACACATCGCCGGTGGGACCCGAACATTCAGACCGTCCGGGCGAAAATCGGCACCGGCAATCGTCACCGCCTCAACGTCTGCACGTCCTGCCTCAAAGCAGGCAAAGTCTCCCGAGGCTGACCGCTCCTCGACCCAGGGTCGCGAGCTAGGGCAACTTCCAGTCCACCGGGTCGGCTCCTAGGTCCGAGAGGAGGTCGTTGGCGCGGCTGAACGGACGGGAACCGAAGAACCCGCGGTCGGCTGACATCGGTGACGGGTGCGCGCTCTCGATACACGGCACATCGGTGAGCATCGGACGTAGGGTACCCGCGTCCCTGCCCCACAAGATCGCCACCAGTGGGTGCGCCGGACGCGCCACCAGGGCCCGGATGGCCTGCTCGGTGACCTGCTCCCAGCCCTTGCCGCGATGCGACCCCGGGCGACCGGGTTCCACCGTGAGCACTCTGTTGAGCAGTAGCACGCCACGCGCGGCCCACGGACTGAGATCCCCGTTCGACGGGCTGGGCAGGCCTAGGTCGTCGCAGTACTCCCGAAAGATGTTGGCCAGACTGCGCGGCAGCGGCCGCACCTGCGGCTGCACCGAGAACGACAGCCCCACCGCGTGACCCGGCGTCGGGTACGGATCTTGGCCGACGATGAGCACCCGCACCTGGTCGAAGGGCTGGGTGAAGGCGCGCAGGATGTTGGTTCCAGCGGGCAGGTAACGCCGGCCCGCGGCGATCTCGGCCCGGAGGAAATCACCAGCGGTGGCGATCCGCCCGACTACCGGAGCCAGCGCGCTAGCCCACCCGGTTTCCACGATCTCGTCTACAGCTGCGGCCACGGTGTGCGACCCTAGCGACCGGTCAGCGGGCGTGCTGCGCCGCCACCGGGAGAAGCTTGCCGAAGCACCGGCTGCGCGGATCGCAGCGGTACACCCCGAATCGCGGGATCTCGGAGTAACCCGACGAGGTGTAGAGCCCGACCGCCTCACGTCGCTGCCGTCTGCTCGTGAGTGGCATTAAGTGCCATAACACTGTTTGGCACTCACGAGAAGTGCTGCCACCCCGCTGGCGGCACTTCATCTCCTGGCAGCACTTCACCCCCATCGACGGTCACGCCGCGCCCTTCGCGCACCACTCCGACCTCCGTCCACCCGACAGGCAGCGTCACGCCAGCGGGAAAGCTCGCCAGCAGCGCGTGGTCCTCTCCCCCAGTGAGTACCCAGTGCCGCGCGTCGGCGTCCAGGGCTGAGGCCACCTCGACCAGCAGGCTGGCTACCGGCAGCGCCGCCGAATCGATATCGATGCCGACGCCGGAGGCCTCGGCGACGTGCCCAGCGTCGGCGAGTAAGCCATCCGAGATGTCGATCATCGCCGTGGCACCGGCCGAAGCGGCTTGCGGGCCGGCACCATAGGGAGGCTCCGGCACCCGGTGCGCAGCGACCACCGCCAGCGGCGATCCGGCCGATGGAGATCGGGCCAATGGAGATGGCAAGCCCCGGCGAAGGACGGCAAGACCCGCGGCGGACCAGCCCAGCCGGCCGCACAGCCCGAGCACGTCGCCGGGTCGGGCACCGGATCTGGTGACCGCTGCCCGACCCTGCAGGTCACCCAGGGCCGTCACCGACACCACGAGTTGCTCTGAGCTGACCAGGTCGCCGCCGACGATGGCGGCGCCGGCCTGCCCGGCCTCCGCCCACATTCCGGCCGCCAAGCCGTCCACCGTGGATATCGGCGTGCGCCCGGGAACGGCCAGCCCGACGACCAGCGCGGTGGGTACCGCGCCCATCGCTGCCACGTCGGCGAGGTTGGCCGCTACCGCTTTGCGCCCGACCTGGTGCGGCGTGGACCAGTCCAGCCGGAAGTGCACTCCCTCGACGAGCACGTCGGTGGTCACCACCACCCGGCCGTCGGCAGCCGCCAGCACTGCGGCGTCGTCGCCCGGGCCCAGCAGGGTACCCGGCGACAGTTCCCGACCGGCGGTGATCCGGGCGATCAATCCGAATTCGCCCAGGTCGGTTACCGTGCGTGGATCCGACACCGGTGGATCAGGTGTGACGCTACCGGCAGCACACACGGTCACGCCTCCGATCCAGCAGGTAGGGAGCCACGCGGTACGTTCGTTCATACCCGATCGAGCCGACGAGACGAAGGACCGCCGTGGTTCAGGCATACATCCTCATCCAGACCAAGGTCGGCAAGGCCGCCGCGGTGGCTGCGGCGGTGTCGAGCCTGCCAGGCGTCGCCAGCGCAGAGGACGTCACCGGCCCGTATGACGTGATCGTGCGGGCGGAGGCCGCCGACGTGGACCAGCTGGGTCAGCTGGTGCTGGCCAAGGTGCAGACGGTGGACGGCATCACCCGCACGTTGACCTGCCCCATCGTGCACCTGTCCTGACGGCGATCTGGCGTGTGCCCATCCACTTCCGCGCGGCCGGCCGGCATTCCACGGTGGCCGCTGGGAATGGCACTGGCCCTGGCGGTGGCACTGGTGGTGGGGGTGCTCATCACTGCCGAGATGGTGCGCGAGCAGCCTTTGGGACCGCTGAGGCTGGCTGTTGTTCCGGCGCCGTCGGCCAAGTCCACGGACTGCACGCGGCTGCTGGCGGCGCTGCCCGAGACGCTCGACGGCGGCGATGCGGGCGCCCTACAACGGAGGAGCCTCGCTGCCCCGGCCCCCGCAGGCGCGGCCGGCTGGGGTGAGCCGCCGGTGGTGCTGCGCTGCGGGCTGGGCCGGCCCGTCGAGCTCACCGCGACCTCGCGGCTGTTGGACGTCTCCGGAGTGCAGCTCCTCGAACTCGTCGGGCGTGGCACCAGCACCTGGGTGGCGGTGGACCGTCCGGTCTACGTCGTAGTCGCCCTGCCACCGACCAGCGGCAGCGGCCCACTCCAGCAGCTCGCCGCAGTGATCGCGACCACCCTGCCGCAGCGCGAGGTCGACGTCGCGCACTGATCCGGCTACAGCCGGTGCAACCCGGCCAACACCCGCTCCAGCAGCGACAAATCCGGCGCGCTGTCCAAGCCCAGGGTGTTACGGTGCACGTTCACCAAACCGGTATCGATCATGTCGGCGAGCAGCACTCGGGCTACTCCGAGCGGCAGTGCCAGCAGGGCCGCGACCTCGGCGACCGAGCGGACCTCAGCACATAGCTCAGCGATCGCGGCGTGCTCTGCTGAGCAGATCGCTGTCACGTCTCGACCCTCGTCGCTGGTGAAGACCAGCGTCTCAAGGGCAAGGTCCTGGACCGGTCGAGTGCGCCCCCCGGTCCAGGTGTACGGGCGGACGACGAACCGGAAGTCCTCCGCCCCATCCCATTCGTCGGCTGACCATTCGTCGGACGTCTCAACGACCGCGGCGTTGGCGGCTGCCTCCACCACGTCAGCAGAGTCGTCGGCCGGTTCATCCACGGTGTGATCATCTGGCTGAGCGTGGCGGGCGCGGTAAGCATCCCGGTCGGGATCCACCGCCATCCCGTCGGGACCGTCGATCAAGCTGCCCTCCTGATCAACGGTGCCGCTCCTGCCGAATGAGACGAACAATCGCAATGCCTCCACACACTGACGTCACCGACCCCGCGAGGCACACCAGCGGCCCGCACGGGCGGTCCCTACGTGCTTAACTAGTCGTTCATGAGTAGGTCGCTGGAGTTCACCCGTTTGACGCAGGTTCAGCGCAGCCCGGTGCCACGGGCAACCGCAGTGTCGATCAATAATGACAGCAGACTCCGATAGTCCAGGCCGGTCACCGCCCACATCCGGGGATACATCGATATCGGGGTGAAACCCGGCATGGTGTTGATCTCGTTGACGGTCAGCGCACCCTCGGGGCCGACGAAGAAGTCAACCCGGGCGAGGCCCTGGCAGTCCAGCGCACGGAACGCCGCAACGGCCATCGACTGCAGCTCTGCCACGACGTCATCGTCGAGTTTCGCGGGGATGTCGAACTCACACGCGTCGTCGAGGTATTTGGCGTTGAAGTCGTACCAGCTCGCCGAGCCCGGCGCCATCACCCGGATCTCTGCGGGCAGCGACGCCTCGATCCGGCCGTCGGGAAACTCCAGCACGCCACACTCCAGCTCGCGGCCGACCACCGCCGCCTCGACGAGCACCTTGGGATCGACAGCGCGCGCGGTGGCGATCGCCGCGGGCAACCCGGACCAATCCGCCACCTTGGTGATGCCCACCGATGAACCGGCCCTGGCCGGTTTGACGAAGACCGGCAACCCCAGCCGCTGGCGCTGCTGCGCGGTAAGAGTGCTGTCAGCGGCACGCAACACCACGGTGTCGGTGACCGGCAGACCCTGGGCGCGCAACAGCGTGCGGGCGAACTCCTTGTCCATTCCCACCGCACTGGCCAACACCCCGGAGCCGACGTAGGGCACATCGGCCAGCTCC
>JAICSB010000545.1 GCA_025937115.1 Pseudonocardiaceae bacterium
CCTGGCTGATCGGCAGGCGTTGAGCTACACCCCTGATGAGGCGGAGCTGGTCCGCTTCGAGCGCACCCTCGTCGCGATCTGGTCAGCGATCCGGCGGGCCGCCCGCAGCGGGGACTTCCGCCCGAACCCCAGCCGGCTGTGTGACTGGTGCGATCACAAATCGCGCTGCCCCTCTTTCGGCGGCACTGTGCCCCCTTATCCGGGCTGGCCGGACCCCGCCGGCGCGGGCGCCGAGACCGCACGCGACCGGGCGGAGTAGGGATCTCACAACCGGCAGGAGCGGATGTCGCTGGCCAGGATGGCCTTGGCACCGTGCGCGGACAGCTCGTCCATGATCCGGTTGGCGTCTCGGCGGGGCACCATCGCCCGAACCGCGACCCAATCGGGATCGGCCAGCGGAGCCAGCGTCGGTGACTCCAGCCCGGGCGTGATGGCGATCGCCCCGTCCAGCAGGGTGCGGGGGCAGTCGTAGTCGAGGATCAGGTACTGCTGGGCGAACACCACGCCCTGCAGGCGTGCGATGAGCTGCGCCCGTTCCGGCGATGGCGCCGCGTCGGACCGCTCCACGAGCACGGCCTCCGAGGAGCAGATCGGGTCCCCGAAGGCCGTCAGGCCGTGCTGGCGCAGGGTGCGACCGAACTCGACCACGTCGGCTATCGCATCTGCTACCCCGAGCTGCACCGAAATCTCCACTGCGCCGTCGAGCTGGATCAGGGTGACGCGGACCCCGTGGCGGGCCAGGTCCGCCTGGACCAGCCGGGGGTACGACGTGGCCACCCGCAGGCCCTCCAGATCATCGACCTTCCAGTCCCGCCCGACCGGTGCCGCGTAGCGGAAGGTGGATCCGCCGAAACCGAGCGCGAGCCGCTCGATGACCGGCGCCTCGGAGTCCAGCACCAGATCCCGGCCGGTGATCCCGAGATCCAGCTCCCCGGAACCCACGTAGACCGAGATGTCCCTGGGGCGCAGGAAGAAGAACTCCACATCGTTGGCGGTGTCGATGACGGCCAGATCCTTGGCGTCGTGCCGTTGACGGTAGCCCGCCTCGACCAGCATCTCCGAGGCGGGGCCCGCTAGCGTGCCCTTGCTGGGTAACGCGACCCGCAGCATCCCGTCATCTCCGTTCATCGAGCTCATCGGCACACCTCACAGGTAGCGGTAGACGTCGGTGGTGCTGATCCCCCGGCCGAGCATGAGCACCTGCACGCGGTAGAGCAGTTGCGAGATCTCCTCCGCCAGCCGTTCGTCGGACTCGTGCTCGGCGGCGATCCACACTTCGCCGGCCTCTTCGAGCACCTTCTTGCCCTGAGCGTGCACCCCGTCGTCCAGCGCCGCCACCGTGCCCGAGCCAGCCGGCCGCGTCCGGGCCCGGTCGGTGAGCTCGGCGAACAGCTCGTCGAACGTCTTCACCGCCGCAGCCTACGGCTACAGCTGGAATTCCTCAGACAACGTCACACCGATCCGATCCGGCCGCCGTTGCGCTAGGACGTCGAGCAGCGATAACAGAGCCATGAGAAGCAGCCTAGAGCAGCGATATCGGGCCTTCGTGGTATCGCGTGGCGGCCAGCGCGACCGAAGAGCCGTAGGCTAGCGCGGTGACCTATCCGGACACCCCCGGCAGCGACTCGGACACGCCGCTGCCCCAGCTCACTTCGCCGGTGCTGGTAGCCGCGTTCGAGGGCTGGAACGACGCCGGGGACGCCGCCAGCACCGCGATCGAGCACCTGCAGTTGAGCTGGGACGCGAGCCCGTTGGCCGAGCTTGATCCCGAGGATTATTACGACTTCCAGGTCACCAGGCCGACTACCAAACTGGTCGACGGGATCACCCGGCGGGTTGAGTGGCCCACCACCCGGCTATCGGTGTGCCGTCCACCCGGAGCCGACTACGACGTGGTGCTGGTGCACGGTATCGAGCCCAACATGCGCTGGCGGTCGTTCTGCGACGAGCTGCTGCGCTTCGTCACCGACCTGGAGATCACCACGGTGGTGACGTTGGGTGCGCTGCTCGCCGACACCCCGCATACTCGACCCGTGCCGGTCACCGGCACTGCCTACGATGCCGCCTCGGCCGCCCGGTTCAAGCTGGAGCGTTCCAAGTACGAGGGCCCGACCGGGATCGTGGGGATCTTCCAAGACGCCTGCGTGCAGGCCGGAGTGCCAGCCATCTCGTTCTGGGCTGCGGTGCCGCACTACGTTTCCGCCCCGCCTTCCCCGAAGGCCACCCTGGCGCTACTGCACCGGGTGGAGGAGGTGCTCGACCTCGAGGTCCCGCTCGGCGCGCTGCCGGAGGAGTCCGAGGAGTGGGAGGCCACGGTCAGCGAGATGGCCGAGGAGGACGACGAGGTGGCCAGCTACGTGCGTGCGCTGGAGGAGCGCGGCGACACCGAGCTGACGTTGCACGAGGCCAGCGGGGACGCCATCGCCGCGGACTTCGAGCGCTACCTGCGCCGCCGCCGCCCCGGTGGCACCTCAGGCCCCCGAGGACCCCGCGACAGCCGTTGACCCACAGCGCTGTTGTTCCCGAACTCCACAGCAGTGCTGTCCGCGGCCGGCTGGACAGCACTGCTGTGGATTTCGGGAGGCTGAGAGCAGTTAGTCCGCGGTTGGCGGGCCGGCAGGCCATCAGCGGTTCGTTTGCGTGGTCAGGGAACCGCTGTGATCGTCGTTTGTGTGACGTACGCGACATCTGATGTCGTCTGCGTCACACAAACGACGATCACTGTCCCCGCCGGCGAGCCGGGGTGTCGCCCTTGGCCGGTTGCGGGACAATGCTGCACGTGGTGACATCGCTGGAAGGGCTGGAGCGGCTACG
>JAICSB010000371.1 GCA_025937115.1 Pseudonocardiaceae bacterium
CTGGACTTCCACCGTTGGGTACCGTCGGGCAGCCGTTCCAGGTCTACCGGCAGCCGGTTGGCCACCACCACGAAGTCCGCCACGGTGGTCGCGGTGCTCGTGGTGTCGGTCACCGGTTAGCCTCCTTGTCGCACACGGGGTGCGCTTACCATCATCTTCGCACCCGCCGGCGTAGCTCAACTGGCAGAGCAACCGCCTTGTAAGCGGTAGGTTCGGGGTTCGAGTCCCCGCGTCGGCTCCGGTTTGACCAGCATCTACTGTGCTGTTCGCAACTGGTCAGTTGATCACTGTCAATCAACTGACGGCGAGTATGTTGCCGATGTGGCGAAACGCGGTAACTCGGTCGACGCACCAGGTAGGTCCATCGGTTTGCAGAGCCACCTGCCGACGGTTGAAGCAGCGATGTGGAGCTTCCCCTACCAGACGATCTTGACTGTCCCGGTCTTGGAGATCGCTCGGTCGGCCGTCACGAGGGGTATACCAAGCTGTGCTGCGGTGGCCAGGATGAATCGGTCGAACGGGTCCCGGAGATCCTTTAGCGGGATGGCGCCGAAGTGATTCATAGTGGCCATCGAGATGGGGTGTACCACTAGGTTCGTCGATGGATCGAGGACGGTGTCTCGGACTAGTTCGAAGACACCTGGGGCGATCGGCGCCGAGCTGGTCTTCTGGCTGGCATACCAGAGGTCTCCCAGGGTGGCAGCTGAGATGATCACACCGTCGGTGTCCTCGGCTTCGAGCAGGATTTCGAGCGCGGGCTCGCTCAGGCGTCCCGGGTCGACCAGGTAGCGAACGAGGGTGTGCGAGTCGGCGACGACCTTCACGCCCAGCGTCTCTCGGCAGCAGCGATGCGCTCGGCCTTGGAGTTGTCGAGTGCGACTTCGAACGCGTCGAGTTCCTCGTGGGCGATGACCCCGGCGAGAGCGCCGCGGCTGCTGCGTCTCGGTGCGCGCGGCGGCGACTCCTGAACCAGGCGCAAGTGTGCGCCTGGACGTACACCATGGCGAGCGAGTTCCTCGGCCGGTACGGCGAGGGCGCCGTCGGTGCCGACGACGACCTCAAAGCCCTCCCCGCTCGGGGCAGTGGGTGTGCTCACCGGTCCAGCGTAGTCCTTCGGATCCGGTTGTCAGCCTTCTACCTAGCCCGCCGGATCAGCGACGTGACACGACTTGTGACACGAACTTGCGTCCAACCGTGCCACTGTGGCCACCAGAACGATCACTGTAGACGTTGAAGCTGCTGGTAGCAGCCATGGTCAACGTGGAGAATGAGTCTTGTAAGCGGTAGGTTCGAGGTTCGAGTCCCCGCGTCGGCTCTACTCTTGCCGTGAAGAAGGCTCTCGGCTGTGTTTACTGCGCGGTGTCAATATGGTCGACGCCCAGCTCCACGGCACGTCGTGTCACCGCCACCGCCTCATCGCGGTCACGCGGCGGACCGAACACACCGGGACAGGGCAGCCGCATCGCGCCGAAGCCGATGCGTGAGACGGAAAAGCGACCCAGCGGATAGCGCTGCATATGTCGAGGTCGGTAACCCACGCCAGTCAAACACGGCCAAGGCTGACGAGCGCTATCCGCGAAGCGCCGAACGTTCCACAGACGGATCACTCACCCGCACTGCAGCCCACCGGAATACCCATTGCCGGTGTTGGTGCTCCAGTTACCGCCGCTTTCGCTCGCCGCCACGGCATCCCACGGACGGCGTCGGCCACCATGTCGGGACAGCGTGTAGGACGCCGACGAGAAGTCGCTGGCCAGCGCCGCCTGTAGATCGGGTACCGGCGCGTCGGGGAAGTGTGACGACAAGCCGGTGTCGCGGTTGTCGAACCGGATCAGCTGTACGCCACGGCCGACCGGCTCGGCGCAGAACCCGTCAGGCCAATTGATCATTTGCGCGCCGCCGCCGTGCACCAGCAGCACCGGCGGTGACCCGGGGTCACCGAACCACTCTTAGGCCATCTCAATACCCGACGGGCCGACATTCAGGGCTTTCTCCTCGGCCATTGCCACATCATCTCCTTGACGCGGGGAGATGCAAAGAAAGCTACCACAACAGATCAGGTAGCGACGACTGGAAAATGGGAATCGACCACGGAAAAAAGGCGCTGACTTGCCAATATCTTCCTCGCACTGGTGCCATCATCTTGACTGTCGTCGTCATCAAACAAAAACAATGCGTTTGCGACCAGGGAGCCGAGGGTGTGAGGTCCACATGGCCGCCGCGCAACCGAACCCTCATAATGCAACTGCATACGTGTGTCAGCCGACATTCAGCCAACGCAACACCGCCCCCCTGGCATGGATGAGGCAGGCGCTGAAGGGCCTGACCGGCGTCCGTCAGGTGTGGGGTCGCTACCGGATCCGGTTCTTCGGCGGGCAGGAGCCGGTGACCGATAAGTGGCTGGGTGGCCACCCGGTCGGCGGTGCGGTGGCTCGTGGTCAACCCGTTGGATAGTCACGCGTCTGCGGCGGCGGCGTCCACAGCCCGTCCGCCCTCGATTGAGGAGGTGGTCGGGATATGAGCGCAAAGACGATCATGAGGGGCTTCACGGTGGTAATCGTCCAGGAGTGGCGATGGAGCTTATGCGTTGACGGGAAATCGGATCACGGTCGATCGGGGCATTTCGTCCGGTCGGTGGTGCGAAGGAAGAGCTGCGGGTGAGGAAGCACGCGATGCGTGGCGTCTCCTGGACGGTGGCCTGCGTCGCCGTGCTGTTCATCGCGGCGTGCGGCGAAGACAGCGGCGCAAGCTCGAGGTTCGCGCCACGTAACCAGGTCTCGATTGCGGGTCAGGAGATCAACGTCCTGTTGCCGTACAAGATCCCCGGGCGGTTCCTGGACGAGTTCACGAGCCAGACCGGTGTGAAGGTGAGTGTTAACGTCACCAATTGGGACGCGGTGCGCTCCAAGCTGATCGTCGCTAACACGGCGAAGACCTACGTCGCCGACGTGACAGACTTCGATTGGTCCTTCACTGGTCAGTTCGCCGCCGCCAGGTGGTATGAGCCACTGGAGAAGGTGCTCGATCCAGCGCTGGTAGGAGATCTTTCCGGGGCCGACGCGGCCTTCAACGCGGGAGGGCACACCTACGCGGCCTGTTACTCGAACGACTATCGCCTGTCGCTATACAACACCAAGATGTTTATGGCGGCCGGCCTTAGCGAGTTCCCGAAGACGGTCGCTGAACTGGGCTCGGCGCTGGTCAAGTTGAAGGCCTCGGGCGTGCGCTATCCGCTTGGCATACCAATGGCCGCCACGGAAGGCGGCGCCACGCCGTGGTACCTGCTCACCCTGGCGATGGGCGGTCAGCTGTTCGACCAGCACTTCAAACCCCTGTTCGCCGACCCTGGCTCGGCCGGCTACCGGGCCCTGCAGTTTGAGGTCGACGCCTTGAAGAATGGCTGGGTCTCGCCGGGCAGTGTCACGCTGGACAACGGACCCGCGTTTGATCAGTTCGCCGCCGGCTCCAGCGCGATCTTGCTCGCCTCGAGCCCCGGCAACCTGCCGACCGCCAACGATCCTAGGGAGTCGAGCATCGCCCCCAACGCTAAGCCCGCACTGGTCCCTGGTGTCCGTGGCCCGGGCACGACGTTCGGCTTGCCCGAAGGCCTGGCGATCCCGGTGACGGCCAAACACAAGGACGCGGCGCGCGCCTTCATCGAGTGGTGGATGCAGCCAGCCAACCTCCGCGTGCTCTACAAGGACGCGGGCATGCTGCCCTGCCGCAGCTCGGTGATCACCTCCATGGCCACCGGCGGCGAGCTCGACGGCGGCACCGTGTTAAGCGACGAGCTCGCTCATGTCGTGCCGCTATTCCCGCAAGGCGCGCCGAAGTGGTACGGCCAGTTCAGCTCCACCGCCCAGGGCCTGCTCAACGCTGCTGTGAAGGGCGACATGAGCGTCGAGGCGGCGCTCACGCAGCTCGCCGCGAAGGCCACCGAGCTGGCCGGGTCGTAGCCAGCGATGGGATCAGGCGCCCTCAAGCGGCAGATTGACACCGGCACTGCGTCGTCAGGGCAAATCCCCCGGCCGGTCGATGTTGGCGCGCGGGAGACGACTCGGGTCGGGATGCTGATGGTGGCACCCGCAGTGATCATCACTGCGGCTCTTGTC
>JAICSB010000422.1 GCA_025937115.1 Pseudonocardiaceae bacterium
CCGTACCCTGTGGGAGTGCCAGCTCGATCGCGCCGGTCCTTCGCTGCGGAGAGCCATCTCGCGTTGGTTCGGCGAGCCCGCCGGATGGATCGCGTGCTGGCCGCCGCCTACCCAGACGCGCACTGCGAACTGGACTTCCAGACGCCGCTGCAGCTCGCCGTCGCCACCATCTTGTCGGCGCAGACCACCGACAAACGGGTCAACGAGACCACGCCTGCGTTGTTCGCCCGGTACCCCGCCGCCAGCGACTACGCGGGCGCCGATCGCGATGAGCTGGAGGCGCTGATCCGATCCACCGGGTTCTACCGGAACAAGGCGACGTCGCTGATCGGGCTCGGTGCGGCGCTGGTCGAGCGGTTCGGCGGCGAGTTGCCCGATACGCTGGCTGACCTGGTCACCCTGCCGGGTATCGGGCGCAAGACCGCCAACGTGATCCTCGGCAATGCCTTCGGCGTCCCCGGCGTCACCGTCGACACCCATGTCGGCCGGCTGGTGCGCCGATGGGGTTGGACTCAGCACGATGATCCGGTGAAGGTTGAGCACGCAATCGGCGAGCTCATTCCGAAACGGGACTGGACCATCCTGTCTCATCGGGTGATCTTCCACGGACGCCGGGTGTGCCACTCTCGCCGACCGGCCTGCGGGGTATGCCCGCTGGCTGCGGACTGCCCCTCCTATGGCCTCGGCCCTACCGAGCCCGGGATTGCGGCTATGTTGCTGCGCGGGCCCGAGGCGCCGCACCTGCTGGCGATGGCCGGCTTGCCCCCCGACCTGGCAGTCGGCCCCGGGGCGGCCGTCGGTGTCGCGGCTCCTGGGCAGATCCGGTGAAGCCTGCGCTGCGCTGGGTGCTGGTGACGGCGTTGCTGGCGTCCGCGCTCTTCGTGGCACTGTTGCCGCTAACCTCGTTAACCTCTGGACCGCAACGGACGCCAACAACCGATGCCGCGCAGCTCGGTCAACCGGCTCAGCCCGCTGCCGAGCCCCCGCTGCCCAGCATCGAGCAGCTGAGGTCCCGAGCCGCTCTGCAGCCGTGCCCGGCCACGCACTCCGGCGCTACCCGCGGGCCGCTATCCGGCGTGGTGCTGCCCTGCCTGGGGCAGGAGGGGACGGTCGACGTGGGGGCCGCACTGGCCGGGCGTCCGGCGTTGCTCAACCTGTGGGGGCCGCTGTGCCAACCGTGTACCCAGGAACTGCCGGCGCTGGCCGCCTACGCAGCCGAGCCTGGCGCGGTGCCGGTGCTCGGTGTCGAGGTCCAGGGGCTGCCCGATGGGGCGCTTGACCTGCTTCACGCGCTGAACGTGCACTACCCGTCGGTCAGCGATCCCGACGGCCGGCTGCGCGCCGCGCTGAACGCCCCGCCGGTACTGCCGCTGACCTATCTGGTCTCCGCTGACGGCCAGGTCAGCCAGGTCAACCCGCCAGAGGTGCTGCGTAGCCCGCAGCAGGTGCATGCTGTCGTGGCGCGCTACCTCGGTCCCGGAGCGGCCGGATGACGGGGCCGATCGGAACGGGGGCCGCTGGGACGGACCCGCTGGAAACTGGGCCGCTGGTCGACCCCACGTCGCTGCCCGGCTGGCTGGATCCGCTGGTACGGCGTACCGCCGAGATCGGCCCCGGTGACCTGGGCCGGATCCCGGTGCCACGGGTGGGCGGCCGACCGGCCGCTGTGTTGGTGCTCTTAGCCGAGGACTCCCGTACCGGTGAGCCGGATGTACTGCTTCAGGTGCGCTCGCCGGCCCTGTCCTCGCACCCGGGTCAGGTCTGCTTCCCCGGCGGAGCGGTGGAGGATGGCGACGCCGGTCCGGTTGCGACGGCGCTGCGGGAGGCTGTCGAGGAGGTCGGGATCCACGCCGACGATGTGCGCCCGGTCGCGGTGCTGCCGCAGCAGTACGTGCCGCCGTCGAATTTTGTCGTCACGCCGGTGCTGGGTTATTGGGAGCGGCCCGGAGCGGTCGCTCCGGTGGATCACCGGGAGACCGTTGCGGTCGCCCGGGTGCTGCTGCGGGTGCTTGCGGACCCACCGAACCGGCTGATCGTGCGCGGGCCCAGCGGGTACCTGTACCCCGCGTTCGTAGTACCTGGGATGCTCGTCTGGGGGTTCACCGGCGGGTTGCTGGCCGCACTGTTGACAATGGGCGGTTGGGCACAGCCCTGGGAGCCGGCGGCTGAGTACGACCTGGACGTCGCAAGGCGGCTGGCCGAGCGGACCGAGGTGATCCGGTGAACTGGGTGGATGTGCTGGTGTTGGTGCTGGCGCTGCTCGCCGGAATCTCCGGTGCCCGGCAGGGGATGGTCACCGCGGCGGCGTCGTTCATCGGTGTGCTGACCGGCGCAGTGATCGGTGTGCGCATTGCGCCCTCGCTGATCGAGGGCTACCAAAGCCCAGAAGCCCGGGTTGCGCTCGGAGTGTCAATCGTCATCGTGCTCATCGCGATCGGTGAAATGCTCGGTGTCCTGTTGGGTCGGGCGGTTCAGCGCCGGATCGATGCGGAGGCGCTGCGCCAGCTGGACAGCTTCCTGGGCGCCGTGGTGCAGGGCATCGCGGCTCTGGTGGTCGCCTGGCTGGTGGCCCTGCCGCTGTCGAAATCGTCGGTCTATACCGGGCTGACCGGGGCGGTGCGGGACTCGTCGGTGCTGCGGATCGTGGACACAGTCATGCCCAACGTGCTGCGTGATCTACCCTCCGAGCTGACCAGACTGTTAGATGTCTCCGGGTTCCCCGACGTACTCGCGCCGTTCTCGCCTACCCCGATCACTGATGTCGGGCCGGCGGATCCGGTGCTGCTCAACAGCCCGGTGGTGCGGCAGGCCAAGGCCAGCGTGCTGAAGGTCCGCGGCCGGGCGCGCTCCTGCTCCCGGGCGCTGGAGGGTAGCGGCTTCGTGGTGGCGCCCCAGCGGGTGATCACCAATGCGCACGTCGTCGCCGGTACCGACCAGGTCCAGGTGGAGATATCTCCGAACAACACGTTGGACGCCGAGGTGGTCAGCTATGACCCGGAGGTCGACGTCGCGATCCTGAAGGTCCCTGGGTTGCGCGCGCCGGTGCTGCCGCTGGCCCCGAAGCCGGCCATCTCAGGGTTGAGTGGTCTGGTGCTCGGCTACCCGCTGGATGGGCCCTACACGGCCTCTGCCGCTCGGGTTCGGGACCGCATCCACCTGCGTGGCCCGGACATCTACAACGCGTCGACCGTGGTCCGCAATGTCTACACGGTCCGCGCCGTGGTACGCAGCGGGAACTCCGGTGGTCCGCTGCTCGATGGCTCCGGCCAAGTACTCGGTTTGGTCTTCGGAGCGGCGGTCGACAACGACGAGACCGGGTTCGTGCTCGCCGATGACGAGATCTCCGACGACGTCGCTGCCGCACCGAGCCGAAACACCGAAGTGTCCACCGGCAGCTGCGCCTCGTGAGATGCGATGCGGCCGCTTAGCGGCGCCCGACCTGGTCGCTTAACTCCGACAAACACTGCTGCATCTTCGCCGGATCCCCACCCGACTGCTGGAGGCACTGCTGGTAGTTCTGCCCGGCTGGCGAGTTCCACAGCGACGCTCCCAACGCAATCAGCCCGATGGCCAGAAGCAATCCGATGACGCCGAGCACGATTCCGGCCAGTGAGACGCCACCGTTGGTCGCTTCGCCCCGCTTGGCTCGGGCCCGACCGAGCAGCCCGAAGATCAACGCCAGGATGCCGAAGACGATGCCGCCGA
>JAICSB010000428.1 GCA_025937115.1 Pseudonocardiaceae bacterium
CGAGGCGGGTGAGGACGACGTGGCACGGGCAGAGAAGGAACTCGAGGCCTTCACGCACCGGTACGTGGGGCAGATCGACGAGCTTGTCAAGCACAAGGAATCTGAACTGCTCGAGGTCTGAGTGGCTGCCAACGGTTCGCCCGAGCAACCCACGTCCGCCGCGCACCCAGCGCAGCGTCTCGGTGCTCCCCGGGCGGGCCGGAACCTGTGGGCTGCGATCGCCGTCGGGGTGTTGCTGTTTTCGGGAATCCTGGTCGCGTTGTTCACGGTGCGACATGTGTTCATCGGGATCGTCGCTGCGGCTGTGGCGATATCCAGCTGGGAGCTGGCCGGCGCCATGCGCCGCGGGGGTATCGCGGTCTCATTGCCACCGGTACTGCTCGGTGGTCAAGCGATGGTGTGGCTGGCCTGGCCGTTCGGCCGCGACGGGATACTCCTCGCATTCGTGATCACGGCGCTGGCTTGCCTGGTGTGGCGCTTTCCCCGTGGTGCGGCGGGATATGTCCGCGACGTCAGCGCCTCGGTCTTCAGCGTCGCTTACGTGGCGGGCTTCGCCGCATTCGCAACGTTGCTGGTAATACCCGCTGACGGAGCGGCGCGGGTGCTGTGCCTGATGCTCGCCGCGGTGGGCTCGGACGTGGGCGGCTACGCCACCGGCGTCCTGGGCGGCCGGCACCTGATGGCGCCGTTGATCAGTCCGAAGAAGTCCTGGGAGGGTTTCATCGGATCCCTGCTGGTCGGGACTGCGGCAGGTGCGTTGTCGGTGACCTTCCTGTTGGACGGGCAGCCCTGGGTCGGGGTGTTGTTCGGGGCGGCGATCGTGCTCACCGCCACCGGAGGGGATCTGATCGAATCACTGATCAAGCGCGATCTGGGCGTCAAAGATATGGGGACCATCCTGCCCGGCCACGGCGGATTGATGGACCGCCTCGACTCACTGCTGCCCTCGGCAGTCGTGGCATGGCTGCTGCTAAGCCTGCTCGTCCCGGCCTAGTGGTTGTGGAGGTACCCGGACTCGTCGGCGATGCTGGTCGGCGGCGGCACGACCCGCATGGTGGGATCGATCAGCGCGAAGTGAGCCCCAGAGGGGTCGGTGACCCGCGCGATCCGACCCAACTCGGTGTCGTAGGGATAAATCTCCACCCGCCCGCCGAGGTCGAGGACCCGATTGACCGCACCGTCGGTGCCGATCTGCGGGTCCACCGCGAAGTGCAGCATCCAGTGCGCGGGGATGTCGCGGGCCCAGTCCTCGTTCATCTGAAGCCTGGCCAGCATCGTCGGCCCACCCCGCGACCAGGTGGTGTAATCCACGTAGCGGCCGTCACCGATCTGATGCTGCTGGTAGCCGAACAGGTTCGCGTAAAACTCGTCGGCCAGCCGACCATCCCAGGTGTTCAACTCGGCCCAGATCAGCGACCCGGTGTCGGTGGTATGAAACATCCACGGCGGACCCGGCTCCCAGAAGCCGATCACCCCGCCGGTCGGATCCGCCCCGATGAGCACGCTGCCTTGTCCCGGCGCATCCACGGGCCCATAGAGCACCTGGCCACCCCACTGGGTGACCATGTCGGCGGTGTGCATGATGTTGGCACATGCTAGATACAGCCGCCAGGCCACCGGTTGGTCTGCCTCCACCGGAACGCCCGCCAGGCCGGCCACCGGTTGACCGCCACACCGCGCAATGGTGTAACTCCCGTTGCGTGGATCTGGGTCACTGTCGTAGGTCCAGCCGAACAAACCAGCGTAGAAGTCGCGACTGCGGGCCGGATCAATGCTTGATACGTCGATCCAGCAGACGAGTCCCGGAAAGAATGGTGTGTCCTCGGTCACTGCACGACAGTACAAGTTCGCCTCTGGTGCTTGGTGCGCGGGCACAATAGACCCGTGACCGATCCAGGTGTGCTGGCCAGCCCCAACATCTGGAACTGGCCTGAGGTCTACGAACGGGAGAATCAGGCGGTCGACGCAGACGGGGCGCTGTGGGCGGCATTGGCCGATCAGATCGACTGGAGTGGCACCGACGTCGTCGATGTCGGCTGCGGGGACGGCTTCCATCTGCCTCAGTTCGCCGAACGGGCTCGCAGCGTAGTCGGCGTGGAGCCACACCCTCCGCTGGTGCTTCGCGCCCGCCGACGGGTTGGTGACCTGGCACAGGTCCGGGTACTCGTCGGCTGCGCTCAACGGCTACCGTTGCCCGACTCCAGCGTCGATCTCGTGCACGCTCGCGTCGCATACTTCTTCGGCCCAGGTTGCGAACGCGGGCTGGCCGAGGCGCGCCGGGTGCTGCGCCCGGGCGGTACCACGGTCGTGATCGACCTAGACGGGACCCACGGCCGTTATGGCGAGTGGTTGTGCGCGGCGGCGCCCCGCTACCGACCGGCCGCCGTCGAGGCGTTCTTTGCTGCCCAAGGCTTCGACTGCCGGCGGGTAGACACCATCTGGCGGTTTCGCACTCGTGGTGACCTGGAGGACGCATTGCGCATCGAGTTCACTCCGAAGGTGGCGGCGCGGGCGATCGCCCAGACCTCGGGATTGACCGTTCCCGTCCGCTACCGCCTGCACCTGCGCCGCGAGCCCACCGTTCTCACCGTGGGACACTGGAAAGCGCGATGACTGCGCTGCCCTTGGTATTCGAGGCCCCGCGCCGCGGAATGCCGCCGCGGCACCTCGCCGACCTCGACCGCGATGAGCGTCGCGCGGTCGTGACTGAGCTGGGGGAGCCGGCATTTCGCGCCGACCAACTGGCCCGACACTACTTCACCCGGCTGAGCACCGACCCGGCTGCGATGACCGACCTGCCCGCGGCACGACGGGACCGGCTTGTTGCGGCGTTGCTTCCGGAACTCGCCACTCCGGTGCGGCACGTCTGCTGCGACAGCGGCACCACCCGCAAGACGCTGTGGCGCGCGGTGGACGGGACGCTGACCGAGAGCGTGCTGATGCGCTACCCGGACCGGGCCACGGTGTGTGTCTCCAGTCAGGTGGGCTGCGGGATGGCGTGCCCGTTCTGTGCGACCGGGCAGGCCGGGCTGACCCGCAACCTGTCTACCTCGGAGATCGTCGATCAGGTCCGCTCGGCCGCAGCTGCGATGCGCGACGGTGAGCTGACCGGTGGCCCCGGTCGGCTGTCCAACGTGGTGTTCATGGGCATGGGCGAGCCGCTGGCCAACTACCAGCGGGTGGTCACCGCCGTCCGCCGGATCACCGACCCCTCCCCGGACGGGCTGGGGCTGTCGCAACGGTCGGTGACGGTGTCGACAGTGGGGCTGGTACCGGCGATCCGGCGGCTGGCCGCCGAAGGACTGCAGGTCACGCTCGCGGTGTCGCTGCACACCCCGGATGACGACCTGCGGGACACGCTGGTCCCGGTGAACCGCCGGTGGAAGGTCGCCGAAGTACTCGATGCCGCGCGGCATTATGCCGACATCACGGGACGCCGGGTGTCCATCGAGTACGCGCTGATCCGCGACGTCAACGACCAGCCCTGGCGGGCCGACCTGCTCGGCCGGCTACTGCGCGAACGCCTGGGCGCGCTGGTCCACGTCAACCTGATTCCGCTCAACCCCACCCCGGGCAGCGAATGGGATGCCAGCCCGCGCCCCGCGCAGGAAGAGTTCGTCGCGCGAGTCCAGGCCGCCGGAGTGGCCTGCACCGTCCGGGACACCCGCGGCCGCGA
>JAICSB010000442.1 GCA_025937115.1 Pseudonocardiaceae bacterium
CCATGGCGCAGCGCCTGGCCGAACTGATCCCTTCGAGGGGGTGACAATTATGGGACTGATCTTCAGCGGTGACGGCGATGTGAATGTCGTCGGGGTGGTCGGTTCGACCCGCGATGACAACGATCCCCCCGCTCGACGCACTCGCGACCACAGTGACGACGACGGCGAGACGAACACCGGCATCCAGCATCGGGGCCGGGGCAACGTTTATATCAACGGGCGTCGCCAGTAGCACCTGATAGGCCGAACCGACCCTACCGTTTATATGGTAGGGTCGGTTCTGTTCCGGTCCCCTGAGTTGAGAGAAGTACCGCCATGACCGACACCACGATCTCCATGCTCACCTGCCCCGAATGCCGCTACGACGCCGACCTCCCCGAGCTCGAAGCCCTCCCTGACCGCACCTACCACTGCCTGGAGTGCGGCGAAGACTGGTCCGACACCCGCTTCTGGACCGTCGACGACTACAAGATGGCCATCCTCGCCTGCGCGTGGCTGTTCTTCCAGATCGGCATGATGGCCGCCCTCATTCTCGGCTGGATCCTCGTGCTACGCGACAACTACGGCTACAGCCCCGCCACCCACGACAGCTTCGGAGCCTCCACCGGCTACGGCGCCCTCTACGGGTTCCTCACCTTCCTGTTCTGGATCCTGTTCCTGTTCCCCGCCCTGATGAACTCCCTCGCCGCGATCGGCCACCAGGCCACCCGACTGATGCGGCGGATCCACTCATGAGCCGCCGCCGATCCCTCGCCGGATCCGTCCCGCTCACCGGGCTGCGCCGCGCCTGGCTGACCATCTACGTCCTGATCTGGCCCGCCCTACTCGTCACCGCCACCGACTGGGCCCTGGGCCCCGCCTCCACCGTCACCTCAGTGGCGTTCCTGATCGCCGTGTGCTGGGCGCTACTGCGCTACCGCCGCGTCTCCAAGCGCATCTTCACCGTCACCACCCGACGCCGCCGGGGGGCACGTCGATGACCAGCGACGCCCTGTGGGGGCTGCCCGACCGCCTGGGCCGCTACGCCACCTGGGGCCTTAACCGAGGGGAACCACCCATGCCCGGCCCGACCGATTTCATCGAATCCAACGCCCTACTCGCTGTCCTCGACGACCCCGAGCAGGCCCGCACCATCGTGGCGACCCGCATGCTGCCCGGAGAGCGCATGACACTGAGCCGCCAGGCGCAGGCGCTGGCCGACCTCTGTGATCGGGTCCAGCGGGAGTATGAGGCCGCGCACGGCACCTGCACCGCCACCCGAGGATGCCTCGAACCCGCCAACGGCTACTTCTACCAAAGCACGCGCCGCCCCTTCCCCACCGGTGTCTGCGCCGGGCACCGCGCCAGCGTCGAGGGCGAAGGGCTCACCGTGCACGAGATGCCTGAGGTGATCCTGTGACTACCGTTTCGCCGGTCGTGCGCTGGGTGCCAGACGGTCCCCACGCCGGGCTCTACATTTGGGTACCCGGCATCGAACGCTGGCAGCGCACCGAGATCCACGCCTTCCGCGACAGTGGTGTCCTAAACACTGTGGTCCGGGATCTGCCCAGTGGCGCGCAGACGCTCGTGCCACTTTGCGACGCCGGGCACGCGATCGACTTCTACCGCGACTTCCTGCGCCCGGAGGACCAGGCCGACGGGGTGCCGCACGCGGTCGCCCGGCGTCACGCCCTGGCGGAGCTGTCCGACGCGGCCGACTTGCCGCTCTGGGCGCCCCGAGACGGTAACGCTGAGCGCCCGAGCGACGACACACGGGCATAGAAGCGTTCCTGTTCCGGTCCGCGAGGAAGTGAGCCCGATGTTGCTGTACGCGCTCGTGCGCGTGTTCGTCGCGTTGGCGGGTGTCGCCGCCGCAGTCTGTGTGGCGTGCGTCGTCGTCTTCGCGTTCATCCTGGCCCTGCCGGTCGCCGGTGTCGTCTACTGGGTGACCGGCCGATGGGTCCTGTCCCGAGGGGGTAAGCCATGACCAATCAACCCGCGCCACTGTTCGACCCCGAGCACGGGCCAGTGACCGGCGCCGACTTCGTCGCGATCTACGCCGACGACCGGCTACTTGATGACGTCGGCTCTGGTCGCCACCATAAGCGGTCGGATCCGTTCGCTGACATGCTCGCCCGGATGCGGGCCGCCGCCGGGGACGAGCCGTACCCGCAGCTGGTCGACACCGACACGGCTAAGGCCGCGATCGCCGCCGGGCATCAGCATCGGGTCGACCGGATCACCGTGCGGCGGTCCGGTTCAGGGGTGCTGGCCTGGGTGCTGGTGGCGCTGGCGGTGGCCGTGGGGCTGACCTTGATCGTGTGGTTTGGGTAGTCGCCCGTTCGGGGGCACCACCCGCCCGAGTCTATGGTAGGGTGGGCGGTGTTCCGGTTCCCGTCCAGGAGGTTGCCATGATCGCCCTCGCCCACCGCTCCCGCCACTACAGCCCCGAACTGCGCGCCGAGTTCAATGCCCTGGACTGGCGAGACGCCGCCGAACGCGCCGCCGGATGGCGCCGCAACGCCGCCGACACCGACCTGGAGCCCGAATGGGTCGCCCACTCGCTGGCAGTAGCCGCCTGGCTGCAATCAATCTCTGACCGCAACCGCCCCCCGGCAACCACCACCATCCCCGATGGCGTGATCTTCTGCGAGTACCACCCCGCGCAGTACATCGACAACGGTGGCCCCTGCGGGCACGCATCCCCCGATGGCATGTTCGACGACTGCCTCTGCAAGGACAACTACTACACCCCCGCCTACATCTCCGACGGGCTCACTCCCGACTACTGCGACGGTGAACCCGCAGGCTCCCGACCGTTCGCCCGCCTGCACGCCGAACACTGCCAGCACTACCGCACCGACCCGTGGATGCCCTTCTAACCCGCCCGTTCCGGCACCTGGAGACACCATCATGAACCGCCGACTTCGCCCCCCCTCAGACCCCGCCGATCTTGCTCTCGTCGACAACCTGACCGACAGCACCCTGGCAATCCTCGCCTGGGACATCTCCGACGCCATAGCCAAAACCACCGACGAACACGGTATCGACGTCGGAATGGATGCCATTGCCCCGGCACTCGCCGATTTCCTCTCCGACGTCCTGGCCTACGCCAGGGAAGCTGAAACCGCGCAGGACCCGAAATGACCGGCCGGACCGAAAAAGACACCCCGCGCTGCCCCGACGACGGCACGTGCCGCCATCGGTGCGACACTCCCGCCTGTTTCCGAGTGCAGTACTGCGGACCCCTCTCCGGTGTCTACTTCGACAATCAGTGGCCCGCAGCGGTCCTAGCGCAACGGGGTGACCAATGAACTGGATCATCGCCGTCACCGCCGCTGTCCTCGTCACACTCGGATTCAACGGCACCATCGGACACAGCGCCCCCGCTAATGCCCCCGCCTGCTGGGCTGAGCACGAGGGAATCAACCGCCCCTGCGACTCCCACGGGAAACTCGTCGACCCCGTCGAATGGCGCATCACCGACAAGCAAGGGCTCGACCACGACTGCTGGCGACTCGTCATGACCCTCGCCCACCCCGGCCCCGATGACCCCGACGAGTCCACCTACACCGACTGCAACACTCAAGCC
>JAICSB010000636.1 GCA_025937115.1 Pseudonocardiaceae bacterium
CGGTACCGCCGCGCGGCGTGCTCGGCCTGGTCCAGCAGACCGGCCAGCAGCAGCCCCCGCACCCACGACGACCCGATGACGGCCGCCTGGTGCAGCCCAATCTCGAATGAATCGGCGCGGGCGTCGATCCACTGCACTCGCTCGTCAAGCCCGTTGAGGCGACCCAGCCCCGCGCAGGCCGCGGCAAGACCCCACGTCGCCAGCTGTGCCGCGGGCGGGGAGCATTGCGACTGGGCGAGTACCGCAGCGGCTGCTTCAGCGGCGTGGACAGTCCGGCCTAGGACGCCACTGAATAAGTCGGTCGGTGGCCGTCGTGTCTGACGGCTTGGCGCCCAACCAGCTGGGATGATCTTGTTGTGCAGGGTCAGACGTGTATGGAGCGGGAACTGTTGGACGCGCAGGTGATGGTCGGGGAGCTGGTGCCTGGGGGTGGCGTGTTCGCGTTCCTGGCCGAGCACCGCCAGCGGCTGTTTCCGGATGCGTTCATCGCGGACTTGTTCAAGTCGTCGACGGGGCGGCCGTCGTTGCCGGCGGATCTGGTCGGGTCGGTGTTGGTGCTCAAGGAACTGCATGACCTCTCGGATGCGCAGACCGCAGAGGTGTTGAAGTTCGATATCCGGTGGAAGGTGGCGTGTGGCCGGTCACTGACGCAGATGTCGTTCGACCCGTCCACGCTGGTGTATTGGCGGCGGCGGATCGCCGCCGCGCAGCGCCCGGACCGGGTGTTCGACGCGGTGGCGGAGGTGATCGCCGAGACCGGGGTGCTGCGGGGACGACGCAAACGCTGTGTGGATTCGACGGTGTTCGACGACGCGGTGGCCACCCAGGACACGGTGACCCAGCTGGTGGTGGCGATGCGGCGGGTGGCGCGGGTGGTGCCCGGCGCGGCCGAGGTGATCAGCCGGGTTTGCCGGTTGGACTACACCCGCCCGGGGAAGCCGTCGATCGACTGGGACGACCCGCAGGCCAAGCAGAATCTGGTGTCGGATCTGGTCAACGACGCTCTCGCGGTGCTGGCCGAGCTGACCGGTGACGATGCGCCGGAGCGGGAGGCCACGGCGGCGGATGCGTTGGGGCTGCTGGCGCTGGTCGCCGGGCAGGACGTGGAACCCGCCGAGGATTCCAATGGCACCGACGGGCGGTGGCGCATCGCCCGCAAGGTCGCGCCGGACCGGGTGATCTCCACCGTCGACCCCGAGACCCGGCACACCCGCAAGTCCAGGTCCAACCGTAAGGATGGCTATCGCGGGCATGTGGCCGCCGAGCCGGAGACCGGGCTGATCACCGACTGCGAGATGACCAAAGCCAGCGGAGAAGAAGGCAGCGATCCGGTGGTCGGCGAGCAGATGATCTCCCGCGACCGCTACCACCAGGCCGATGCCGAGGCCGCGGCACACCCGCGGTCGGCTGACGACGAGCCCGCCGGGCACGAGCATGCTGACGACGAGTCCGCCGATCAGGAGGAGGCTTGCGGAAAGCCGGTGGCCGATTCGGTCGCCGGGCCGATCAGCGAGGGCGGCAACACCAGCAGCGCGGACACCGAACCAGCAGGCCAGCAGTCCGCTTCCGCTGAGCGGGGCGAGGGCCTGGAGGTCTATGGCGACTCCGCCTACGGCACCGGACAGGCCCGCGCCGCCTACCGGGAGGGCGGGCACGACACCGTGATCAAGCCCAAGCCGCTGCGCCCGGCCGTCGAGGGCGGGTTCACCCTGGACGACTTCGACATCGACGAGCAGGACGGCACCGTCACCTGTCCCAGCGGGCACACCCGGCAGATGAGCGCCAAGCGGACGGTGACCTTCGGCAAGGTGTGTGCTGACTGCCCGCTGCGGGACCGCTGCACCACCGCCAAAGAAGGCCGGTCGATGACCATCCACCCGCATGAGGACCTGCTGCGCGCCGCCCGCGCCCAGGCCCGCACCCCGGAATTCAAGCAGGCCTACCCGATCCGCTCGAATGTCGAGCGGATCATCGCCTTCACCGCAACCCAACGCGGGCGACGCGTCAAGCTGCGCTACCTCGGCGTCACCAAAAACCACACCTGGCTACGCACCCGATGCGCCGCGATCAACCTACGCACCCTCCTCACCCACGGCCTCACCCACCAAGACGGGGCCTGGGCCCTGGCCTAACGGCCAGGGATGGCCGAGAGCGCGCCAGCAGCCCCCCTTGCTGAGCACCCCGCCGCCAGCCAGACTGCTAACGGCGGGAAGAACGACCACCTTGTCGACCCCAAAGGTCTGACCTAACTGCCGCAAAGA
>JAICSB010000533.1 GCA_025937115.1 Pseudonocardiaceae bacterium
CAGTGTGCGTCTGGGTAGGCGGCGGCCAGCACGCGATCCATCCGGCGGGCTCGCCGAACCAACGCGAGATGGCTCTCCGCAGCGAAGGACCGGCGCGATCGAGCTGGCACTCCCACAGGGTACGGAGCCGCCGCCGGTCCTCGTCGCCCAGCCTCATGCTGGCCTAACCCAAGCCGGACCGGGCGACACGCCCAACACGCGACCCCCAGCGAGCATCCGGTCGGCTGATACGGCAGGATCCCCGGCACCATGACCGTCTGGTTCGTTGCTGCCGTCCCAGTGTTGCTGATGTTCTTCGCGCTCGGGATGGAGCGGCTGGAAAGCCGCCTGCGCCACCTCACCGTGCAAGAGAACGAGGTCGAGGAGTTCCTCCAAGCCGCTCGACCTGACGAGGTGCGGGCACTGTTCCGCAGTGGCATCGGTCGCGCGCTGGAACTGTTCCGATTGCGCCGGATACCCGACATCGGGGTACCCAACGGAGCTGCTTCACGCAGCTTCGGCCTAGTCACGTCCCGCCGCGCCCGGCAACGGCCTTAGACTCCAACCCAACGTGATCGGCGGCATTGGAGCACGCGCCGTGACGGCGCCCGGGTCAGTTGGAGGAACGCGGTGACCGACCCCTTGGCCACGGCCGGCATCTTCCAGGGAGTCGACCCTTCGGCAGTCGACGCGCTGAGAACCGCCCTGGAACCGGTCAGCTTTCCTCGAGCCCATGTCATCTTCGCCGAGGGTGAGCTGGGCGATCGCTTGTACATCATCCAGTCAGGCAAGGTCAAGATCGGGCGGAAGTCAGCTGACGGCCGGGAGAACCTGCTCGCGGTCTTTGGACCTTCGGACATGTTCGGTGAGCTTTCGATCTTCGATCCGGGACCACGGACATCGACGGCTACCACGGTGACGGAGGTCAAAGCCGTCAGCATGGACCGCGTTGCGCTGCGAGAGTGGATCACCAAGCGGCCAGAGATCGCCGAACAACTGCTTCGGGTGATCGCTCGTCGGCTGCGCCGCACCAACAACATGCTCGCCGACCTGATCTTCACGGATGTCCCAGGACGGGTGGCCAAGGCGTTGCTGCAGCTCGCGCATGACTTCGGCACTCAAGAGGGCGGCATGCTTCGAGTGACCCATGATCTCACCCAGGAGGAGATCGCTCAGCTAGTCGGAGCGTCCCGGGAAACGGTGAACAAGGCGCTCGCCGACTTCGCTGGGCGAGGCTGGCTGCGCCTGGAAGGCAAAAGCGTGCTCATCCTCGAGCCCGCGCGCCTCGCCCGCCGCGCCCGCTAACAGCATCTCCGGCCCACACTGTCGGTAGCGTCGTGAACTCGACAGTGACCGACGTTGTCGTGACTTGGAAGGTCGGTGACGGCGAGTTCACGACTACCAAGTGCGTCAGGACACCTCGACGATCAGTTCGATTTCAACGGGAGCGCCCAGCGGTAGCTCGGCGACGCCGACTGCGGACCGGGCATGCATACCGGCCTCGCCGAACACCGCGCCGAGCAGCTCAGACGCGCCGTTGAGCACGGCGGGCTGCGCGGTGAAGCCGGGTGCGGAGGCGACAAACCCCACCACCTTCACCACCCGGACCATCGCGTCGAGCCCGACCAGGCCGTCCACCGCCGCCAGCGCGTTGAGCACACAGACTCGGGCCAGCTGCTGACCTTGCTCAGTGCCGATCTCGGCCCCGAGCTTTCCAGTAGCCGCCAACGTCCCATCGACCAGCGGTAACTGGCCAGCGGTGAATACCAAGGACCCGTTACGCACCGCGGGCAGGTACACCCCGGCTGGGATCGCCACCGGCGGCAACAGCAACCCGAGTTCGCCCAGCCGGGCCGACCAGCTCACTGCTTCTGGCGCTTGAGATAGGCCACCAGCTGCTCCCCCGTCGGCCCAGGCGTCACGGTGACCAGCTCCCAGCCATCGGCTCCCCATTGGTCGAGGATCTGCTTGGTGGCATGGGTCAACAGCGGCACGGTCGCGTACTCCCAAGTGGTCATGGGCGTGGACGCTAGCGAATGCCGCTGCGCCCCTCGTGAGTGGCATTGAGTGCGGGTTGCTGCTTGGTCACGGTTTGTGTGCCGTAGGCGACACGGGATGTCGCGCACGGCACACAAACCACGATCATGGGCCGCAAAGCGCCGGTGACGTCGGTCGTCCCCGGAACTCGCCGGCGGATCCGGCGGTGAGCTGAAGCTGCCGGAGCAGCCGCCTAGGCTCA
This sequence comes from Pseudonocardiaceae bacterium, assembly GCA_025937115.1. The sequence continues at coordinate 2,219 of JAICSB010000533.1, forward strand.
CGGTATGTGGTCCGATGAGCTGGTCCGGGCTCGCCTGCACGTGGTCACCGGCAAGGGCGGGACGGGCAAAACGACGGTAGCCGCTGCGCTGGCGGTGGCGCTGGCCAGCGGGGGCGGTCGAACACTGCTGGTGGAAGTCGAGGGACGGCAAGGCATCGCGCACCTCTTCGACATCCCGCCGTTGCCCTATCAGGAGCGGCGCATCGCGGTTGCCCCCGGTGGTGGCGAAGTTCGGGCGCTGGCGGTGGATGCTGAGGAAGCCCTGCTGGACTACTTCACGATGTTCTACAACCTGGGCTTCGCGGCGCGGACCCTGCGCCGGATGGGCGCGATCGAGTTCGCCACCACGCTGGCGCCGGGGCTGCGCGACGTCCTGCTCACTGGCAAGGTGAAGGAGGCCACGACCCGGGCGGCCAACGGGGTGCGGACCTACGACGCAGTGGTGCTCGACGCCCCGCCGACCGGGCGGGTGGTGCGGTTTCTCGACGTCACCAGGGCAATGGCCGACCTGGCCAAGGTCGGTCCGATCCACAACCAGAGCAAGGGGGTGGTAAGGCTGCTGCACTCCGCGGACACCGCGGTACACGTGGTCACCCTGCTGGAAGACATGCCGGTGGCCGAAACCCTGGACACCGTCGCGGAGCTGGACCTGGCGGATCTGCGTCCGGGCGCCGTGC
>JAICSB010000456.1 GCA_025937115.1 Pseudonocardiaceae bacterium
CGGCCACCCCCTCACCATCCACACAGGACAGCGATAGGAAAGCCGATCAGGCCCGATGTCAAGCATCAGGTGAGACCGCAACGTCAAGCATCAGGCGGGACAACACACGGGTTACGGGTTGTGTGTTGCCGAATTACCCTCTATGGGAATCGAGTAGGGGGCGGGGTCGCCCCGCCCCCTCTCACACCACCGGACGTGCGGGCCTGCATCCGGCGGTTCGTCAAGCCGTTTGGTAGAGACGCTGCCAGGTTTGGCTGAGGGTCTTGAGGCCAAGGCGATCCCAGTAGGTGTTGGGCAGGGCCACGTGGAGGATTCTGGAGCCGGCAACCCGCCAGTATCCCTTGCCGCTGCCGCCCCATTGGCGGGCGTTGCGCTCGGGGATACCGCGTATCCGCAGGTTGTGCCGCCTGGCGGCGGCGGTCTTCCAGTGCTTCCAGTGGATCTGCCGCAGGCGGCGGCGGAGCCATCCGTCCAGATCGCGAAACGGGCTTGCCGAGTCCGCGAGCCGGAAGTAGGCCATCCAGCCGGTGGTGAACCGGTTGATCGCGCCGATGCGGTAGTCCATCGACACCCCCCAGTTGCGCCGGGTCAGACCTCGTAGCTGATGTTTCAGCCGCGTGATCGCCTTGGGAGCGACCACAATCTTGACCTGCCCGTTGTGGAGGAAGAACCCGAATCCCAGCAGCGTCGCCTGCGCGGCGTGCCGAATCGAGGACTTCTCCCGGTTCACTTTGAGCTTTAGCCGCCGTTCGATCATGTCACAGACGCTGTCGAACACCCTCTGAGCAGCCCGTTTGCTGCGCACGAAGACCCGCAGGTCATCTGCGTAACGCACGAACCGATGACCGCGCCCCCACAGCTCCCGGTCCAGATCATCCAGCATGATGTTCGACAGGATCGGCGACAGGACTCCTCCAACGCAATGGCGAACTTGGGGAGGGCTCCTCGTCGGCGTCGCTGTCGGCGACGGTCTTCCTGGTCGGAGTGGGTGCGCTGCTGGTGGTGGGGATGCTGTGCCGGATGAGGATGCGTTCGGGTCCGATGAGGACATCCTTGACGAGCAGGCGCAGCACGCGTTGCTGCTCGGGGACCGTGGCGGTGGCGGTGTTGCCGCGCAGTCGGGCGAGGAAGTCCTCGAGGTTGGTGGCGAGTTTGAGGTAGGTGTCTCGGTCGACGAGTTGAGCGGCGAGGGCGTCGAGTTGGGTGCGCAGGCTGGTCTCCCGCGAGCGCAGTTCGGGCATGCGCTCGCGCAGCTCGTCCAGGGAGATCAGCTCCTCCTGGTAGGCCTTGATCATCCGGGTGATGGCGGCGCTGGCCGTGGTCAGTGCCTGGGCCAGACGTTGCTGTTGGGCGGTGGTGGGGTCGGCGGTGCGCAACTGATCCAGGCGCCGGTCGATCTCGGCGCGGATCAGCGCCGGATTCGCGAGCAGGTCGCTGATGTGGTCCCACACGAGTTTGTCGAGGTAGTCGGTGCGCACCGGCTTGTTGTCGCAGACGCGGCCGTGCTCGTAGCGGTAGTTGTCCGAGCCCAGGCACCGGTAGTAGTAGATCTTGTTGCCGGCGGTGGTGGTCGTGTGGCCGCGGTAGTAGGCGTATCCGCAACTCGCGCAGGCGGTCAGGCCTTGGAGCAGGGAGGGGACCTTGGTGTTGCGGGTGGCGTAGCGCTTGTTGTCGGCCAGTCGTTGCTGGGCGCGCGCCCAGGTGTCCTCGGCCACGATCGCGGGCACCGGGATCTCCAGCCAGTCCTCGCGCGGTCGGTCGGTGACCGAGTAGGACTTGGGTGTCGATCGCCCGGCCAGTCGGGCGGTGCGGTTGAGGCCAGGTTGATCGGAGGTGCGCATCGTCTTGCCGAAGCAGGCGCGCCCGGTGTAGGCGGGGTTGCGCAGCATGGCCCAGATCACCGAGCGGTCCCAGCGGGGCTTGCCGGTGCGGGTGGGTACCTCGGTGCTGGTCAGCCAGCGGGCCAGCTCGGCGATCGACACACCGTCCTCGACGTAGCGGCGGAACAGCTCGGCGACGATCGCGGCCTCGTGGGCTACCACGTCGTAGCGGGCGTCGCCATGGTCGTTTTTGCGCACGTAGCGGTAGCCAAACGGCGCCCCGGACAGCACGTTGACGGTGCCCTGGCGGGCCCGGTGGGTCTTGCCGCGGCGGGTCCGCTCGATGATCTGTGCCCGCTCGTATTCGGCGATCATGCCCTGAAACTGCACCAACAGCGCGTCTTCCGGGCTCTCCGAGCTGGGCCCCTTGACGAAGATCACGCTGCTGCCGGCCTTGGCGAACTCCTCGATCAACAGCGCCTGGTAGGCGTACTTGCGGGCCAGCCGGTCCGGGGAGTAGACCAGCACCACCTCCACGGGGACCTGGGCCACCAGATCCCGCAGCTTCTCCAGGGCCGGGCGCACCAGGGTGGCCCCGGAGTGCCCGTCATCGCAGAACATCCACTGCTCGGGGACCTCAAGCCCCAGCTGCTCGGCGTGCGCGCGCAACGCCGCGGTCTGCGAGCCGATCGTCTCCTGCTCCTTCTGCCGGGCCGAGGACACCCGGGCATAGATCGCCGCGTTGCTCATGTGACGGACTCGCTTCCTCGCCGGCTGCCCGGATGCGCAGCCGCCGTTCGGGGACCAGGATGCGGTAGGCGACCGACAATTCCGCCGGCGCGTGACGGTCGAAGACGAACTCGCTCACGACCGCCCGCTTGCTCACCTGCGCGGACCCTCTCCACGGCCCCGCGACAGAAACTCCTCCAACGCCTGGGCGACCACCGAGGAGATGGTCCGACCCGACGCGACGGCGTGCGTCCGCACCCGCGCCACCAGCGCCACCGGCAGCTTGACGGTGAACACTGCCGTCGCCCGCGGCGCTGCCACCGGCCCACCCACGGCGGCACGCTCGATATACCGGCGGGCCTGGCGCTGCGAGCACCCGAACCGCCCGGCCAGCTCACGGGCCGCCTCGGACACCGACACACCGGAGCCCAGCAGCGCGGCCGCGGCGTTGACCCGCGCGGCGTACTCCCGGCCACCAGCACGAGAACCGCCAGGCATGACACTAACGTACTACCCGACATGTCACACACCACCCGCGACACGCGGCAGCCGTTCCGCGCGGCGGTAGCTCAGCGACACCTCAAAGCAGAAATTGCCCATTGCGTTGGAGGAGTCATCGGAGAACCCTGCGGGGTCCCCTCCCGTGTCGGTTGCCTGATCCCCTCGACCATCACCCCGGCCTCCAGATACCTCCGGATCAGCTTGAGGATCTTGCGGTCGGACACCTTGCGCGCCACCCGCGCCATGAGCACATCGAACTGAACCCGATCGAAAAACCGATCCAGATCAACGTCAACGACCCACTCCAGACCATCCTGGACACACCGCCGCGCGACCCGCACC
>JAICSB010000022.1 GCA_025937115.1 Pseudonocardiaceae bacterium
ACGCCGCGGGAGGCTTGTCGTCAAGGGTCTGCGTGCCGTGTCCTCTGGGGATACGGGCGCCGAGACACCGCAGGGTACGACACGAGTTGCACGCTTGGTACCCCGGCAGTCCGTGCGGACGGCGGCGCGACTGGAAGCTTGTGTGGGCTCCCAGTAGCGCCGCCGTCGTATTCAATCGCCGCGAGCTGCCGAGAAGCTGCCGTCACCCGCTCTCGGTTACGCGATCACCGTTAGTTGTTACCCACAGTGACTGCCTCGGCGATCGAGATGGCCTCCCGCGACCCGGCGGACAGCGCGGTGCAGCAGTGCACGAGCCACCGGCCAATCCCCGCTACCTCGCCGCTGGCGAAGCCGGCCGCAGCCGTCCGGTACTGCCCCTCACGGCGCAGATGCGCTACCTCCGGGACGATCAGGCCCTTGGGATCCAGGCCGCTGGACACCATGGTGAGGCGAGCCGCGGCCCGGGCGACCACACCGTTGCCCTGCCCGAAGGGCGCCAGTGCCAGCAGTTCGCCGTGCACCACCGCGACAAGTACCGGTGCCGCGACCTGGCTGCCCCCGGTGACCAAGCTCGCCAACCCGTCGAGTCGAGCGGTGCTGCCGCGCGATGAGTCCGGCCGCCCCAGCTGCGGGCCGGGCAGCAGATCCGCCGCGGCGAGCACGTGTAATCGGGCCAGAGCCTGTAGCGGAGCCCGCCGCCAGGTGCTGAGCAGCCCACCCAATGCCTCCGCGACCCGCAACGCGCCGGCCAGCACCGGGTCGCGCACCGACCCGTCGCCGGGCAACTCGGGGTTACCGCCGTCCAGCGCGGCCGAAGCCCGGGCGGCGCGTACCGACGCCTCGGCCGCAGTGGCCGGCCAGCTACGCCGGTTAGCCGGGTGCCGGTGCGCAGCGGTCACCGCGTCGCGGGCTCGGGCGACAGCGTCCCCTACTCCGGGCAGATCCATCAGCGGGGCCAGCGGGTCTGCAGACACTCCGGCGAGACTAGTGCGCGCTGGAGGGCCCCCATGACCTCACGGGCACCGGACTGAGCAGCGTGCTCTCAGGCGGCACGTCGCGCGGAGGCTTGGAATCGCACGTAATCAACCTGTGGCTCAGGCAGCCTGGCAGCCACGTCCCTGACGGCCTGCCGGCGCTGCATGGCCGGGATGGAATCCAGGACGGCGCTGAGCACAACGCTGGTCAGGAACGCCTCGAATTGGACAGCTGACTCCATTCGAGCGGCACCCGGCACGCAGACAACCTCGATATCGGCGAAACCGGCCGCGGCCAGCCGCTCGGCGGTCTGCTCCGCGGTGGCGAAATAGCATGCCTCGCCGACTCGCGGGAGTCCGAGCTCGCCCAGCACGGCCTCGACATTGGCGACATTGCCGGCACCGCCCCACTCGGCTCGAAGCAGGCCGCCGGGCCGCAGCACGCCGGCCAGTGACCGGAAGAGGGATTTGTGGTCGGGAATCCAATGCAGCGTCGCGACCGAGAACACTGCATCGACCGGTTCCTCAAGCGTCAGTGGCGCGGTGAGGTCGGCATGCAGGGTCGTCAAGCGATCAGGGCCGACGCCGGCGAGACGGTCGCGAAGCACAGCGAGCATGGCCATCGAGCCGTCGACCGCGACGACATGGCCACGGGGAAGCCGTTGAAGCAGCGCCGCAGTGTCGCGACCGGTGCCGGCGCCGAGGTCGAGCACCCGTTCGTCGCCTCGGAGTGGAAGCGAGGCCAGTACCCCACGGCCCCAGCGTTGGTGCGGCAGCGGCAAGGAGTCGTAAGTCGTAGCGTCCCACTCGCGCGGACGGTTGGTGGCAGTCACGACTTCGATGCTAGACATGAATCTCGCATAATAAGATGCTTGTCTCGCATTTTGAGACATACTAGAGAGGCTCGCGAGCTGTGGCGGTCCGCGACCACGCGACCATCCTTGCGTTCCCGAACTCCACAGCAGAGCTGTTTCACGTCTACCGGACAGCTCTGCCGTGGAGTTCGGGAGCCTCAGAGCACCCACGGTTCCCTGCGCCGGGCCAACGATGACAGGTGACTGCGCCATCGTCTCGACACAGCGGTGGCCCCGGGATGGACGGGCTACTACCGTCATCACCTAACCGTGACAAAACCGATACAGGAGGTCCTTCCACGATGGGTGACTCAAGCCAGCGACTCGCCAATCTGCACACCGAGAGCCGGGCGTTTCCCCCAAGTGAGGAGTTCGCCGCACAGGCGAACGCTACCGCGGCGCTCTACGACCAAGCAGACGCTGACCGCGAAGGATTCTGGGCACAACAGGCTCACCGGCTGCACTGGAACACCGACTTCGAGCAGGTCCTCGACTGGTCGAACGCACCGTTCGCTAACTGGTTCGTCGGCGGCAAGCTCAACGTCGCCTACAACTGCGTCGACCGTCACGTCGAGGACGGCCACGGCGAGCAGGTCGCCTTCCATTGGGAGGGCGAGTCGGGCGACGGCCGCACCATCACCTACGCCGACCTGCAACGCGAGGTCTGCAAAGCGGCCAACGCCATGCTGTCGCTGGGCTTGCAGACCGGGGACTGTGTGGCCATCCAGCTGCCGATGATCCCCGAGGCGGTGTTCGCCATGCTCGCCTGCGCGCGGCTGGGCATGCCGCACAACGTGGTGTTCGGTGGTTTCTCCGCCGAGTCGCTGCGCCAGCGGATCAATGATGCGCAGGCCAAGCTAGTGATCACTGCCGATGGCCAGTTCCGGCGCGGTAAGGCTGCGCCGTTGAAGGCCAACGCCGACGAGGCGCTCAAGGAGACCTCGACGGTGCGCAACGTCGTGGTGGTCCAGCGAACCGGCATCGACATCGACTGGACCGAAGGCCGCGACCTGTGGTGGCACGAGCTGGTGGATGACCAGTCCGACCAGCACACCCCCGAGCCGTTCGACAGCGAGCAACCGCTGTTCATCCTCTACACCTCGGGCACCACCGGCAAGCCCAAGGGCATTCTGCACACCTCCGGCGGCTACCTCACTCAGTGCGCCTACACCCATAACGTGGTGTTCGACCACAAGGCCGGCCAGGACGTCTACTGGTGCACCGCCGACATCGGCTGGGTCACCGGGCACAGCTACATCGTCTACGGTCCACTGGCCAACCGGGCGACGTCGGTGATGTACGAGGGCACCCCGAACACCCCCCATGAGGGCCGGCACTGGGAGATCGTGCAGAAGTACGGCGTGACGCTCTACTACACCGCACCCACCCTGATCCGCACCTTCATGAAGTGGGGCAGCCAGATCCCGGAGAAGTTCGACCTATCGTCGCTGCGGGTGCTGGGCACCGTCGGGGAGCCGATCAATCCCGAGGCCTGGATGTGGTACCGCGAGCACATCGGCGGCGATCGCTGCCCGATCGTGGACACCTGGTGGCAGACCGAGACCGGCGGGATCATGATCTCGCCGCTGCCCGGCGTCACCGCGACCAAACCCGGCTCGGCGATGCGCCCACTGCCCGGCATCAGCGCCACCGTGGTGGACGAGTCCGGCACGCCCGTCGATCACGGTCAGGGCGGCTATCTGGCGCTAGACAAACCCTGGCCCGGGATGTTGCGCACGATCTGGGGTGACGACGAGCGGTACCGGGAGACGTACTGGTCGCGCTTCGCCGAGCAGGGTTATTACTTCGCTGGCGACGGCGCCAAATACGACGACGACGGCTCGATCTGGTTGCTGGGCCGGGTGGACGACGTGATGAACGTCTCCGGGCACCGGATCTCCACCACCGAGGTGGAATCCGCGCTGGTGTCGCATCCGACGGTGGCCGAGGCCGCCGTGGTCGGCGCTCCGGACCCGATCACCGGCCAGGGCATCGTCGCGTTCGTGATCCTGCGCGGCCACGTCGCCGAAGATGAGGCACGCGGCGAAGAGGCGATCAAGGCGCTGCGCAACCACGTAGCCAAGGAGATCGGCGCGATCGCCAAGCCGAGGCAGATCATGGTCGTCGCCGATCTGCCGAAAACAAGATCCGGCAAGATCATGCGCCGCCTGTTACGCGATGTAGCCGAACACCGCGAGATAGGAGACGTCACAACCCTAGCCGACTCCGCAGTCATGGACCTGATCTCAGCCGGCATGAAATCCGGCTCCGCCGAGTAACCTCCGCTGCCGTTCGGCTCCGAATGGCGATCCTGCGCACCCGCTGGACCGCCATTCGGAACCGAATCGCGATGTCAGGCATGCTGGGTAGGTGTTGATTCCAGAACGGGAGCTGGGGTGGCGGTTCTCCCGGCCGGGTGGGCCCGGTGGGCAGGGCGTGAACACCACCGATTCGCGCGTCGAATTGATCTTCGATGTGGCCGCCAGCACGACGCTCACCGAGCAGCAACGGGCCCGCGTGCTGCAGCGGCTTTCCAACCGGCTGGTTGATGGCGTGCTCACGGTGGTGGCCAGCGAGTACCGCTCCCAGCTACGCAACCGGGATGCTGCCCGGGCTCGGCTCGCCGCCATGCTGCGTGCCGCGCTGGCCCCCGAGCCACCCACCCGCCAGCCGACCCGGCCGTCCCGGGCCGCCCGCGAGCGCCGGCTTGCCGACAAGCGGCGCCGGATGCTCATCAAGCGGCTGCGCAGGACAACGGACGACTGATGGCCGGGCGCTAACCGCCGAGCACCAGGGTGCTGGCGGCGTAGTCGATGGTCACGGTGCCGAACCGGTAGAGCACGTCAGAACCCAGTAGGCCGTCCAGGTTGGGAATCGGCAGCGCAATGCTGTCGAGGTCCTGGGCGGGCAGCGTAACCGCGCCAACCCGCCAGGAGGCCACATGGACCGGCTGCGACGCGGCCGAACAGGACACCCCGGCCGCGTCGCGGGGTCGCCCTACCGGCGGCAGTGACAACTGTTGGGTCACCCTGCGGTCCACCACTGAGTTCGACGCACCGGTGTCGAGGGCGAACTTCTTGGGTCCGACGCCCTCGATGGTCACCGAGACCACCGCCACGGTGGAAGCCCCGGAGCGGATGACCGTCATCGGCACGCGCTGGCTGCCCGGCGCGGGATCGGTCGCGGAGGGCGGCGCCGACGTCGGGGCGGTGGCCTGCTCCGGGCCAGGCACCAGCACCTGCCCGGCCCGGTAGTCGAGCTGGAACCGGCCGAACCGGCTCCACACATCCGAACCCAGCAGTCCCGCGATGCCGGGCCCACCGGTAGCTCCCGCCACCGGCAGTGACGTCAGCGTCTGTGCGCGCAGCGGGATCTCACCCACCGACCAGCTCGGCACCTGAACGTGAGCAGCCGCCCTGGTACATCCCACCCCGGTGGCCGGGGTGATCGTCCCGGTAGAGGCCAGCTGCAGCTGGTCGGCCAGAGTCCGGTCCACCAGCGACTGGGTCGCACCGGTGTCGAGTACGAACGGGTACGGGCCGTGCCCGGACAGGCACACCGGAACCAGGACCAGGGTCGCGGTGGCCGTGTGCACTACCCGCGCCGGGATCGTCCGGGTAGCCGCGGCGCCGGATAGGCCGGGGCCCGCGCCGGTGCAGGATACCGGGAAAGCCGCCGGTGACGTCGCCAAGCCGGCGCAACTCACCAGCCCGACCAGCCCGACCAGGAGCAGCCCGAGGGTGCGCAATTTCGTCGCCGCCGGTTTCGCCGTCCTCGAAACGGTCAACCCCCTTTCGAGCCCTTTGGCAGTCGACGGTCAGGATCGGCCACCGTGATCATCATAGCCGTGCTGGCCGCGTTGGCCGCCGGAGCATGTTTCGCGGTCGGTGGGGTTCTGCAGCAGCGCGAGGCCAGCACCCGACCGGCGGACGAGGCGCTCTCCCCGCGACTGCTGGCCGATCTTGCACGCCGTCCGGCCTGGTTGGCCGGGATCGGAGCGACAGCTGGATCGTTCGCGTTCAAGGCGGTCGCGCTGGCCTTTGGCCCATTGACCGTGGTGCAGCCGCTGATCGCCAGCGAGCTGGTCTTCGCGATCCCGGTCTCGGTGCGCCGGCATGGGTTTCGGCTGCACCCGCGGGAGTGGGGTGGGATCGCGGCGGTGACCGCAGGGTTGACGTTGGGGATCATCGCGGCGGCGCCGCAGGCGGGCAATCCGCTGCCCTCGCTGGTGCGGTGGGGGGAGGCGCTCGGTGTGCTCGCGGTGCTGACCGCCGGGGCTTTGCTGGCCGCTCGGCGGGTGCGCGGGTCGGCGCGAGCGTCGTTGTACGCGTTGGCGGCGGTGGCGACGTTGGCCGCCCAATCCTCCCTGCTCGCCGCCACCGTGGCGCTGTTCAAGAAAGGCATCGTGACGGCGCTGAGCACGTGGCAGCCCTACGCGATGGGAGTGGTCAGCTTCATCGCGCTGACCCTCGTACAGAGTGCCTACCAGGCCGGCCCGCTGGCGGCGAGCATGCCGGTGATGGACGCCGCCAACCCGATCGTCGGGATCGCGATCGGTCTCGCGTTGTTCGACGAGAGCGTCGACGTCAGCGGCTGGCACCTGCCCGGTGCGATCATCGGGGTGGTGCTGCTGGTGATCGGCGTGATCCTGCTCGACACCTCACCGCTGGTGCTGCGCGTCCAGCGGATCGAGGACGAAGAACAACAGCAAGCGAGCGAAGCCGGCACTGCGGGATGAGCCAATCGAGCATGACGCGGATATCCGGCTCATCGGAATGGGTATGGGTGGATTCAGGGAAGACCAGCAGTACTACGCGGCATCCGAAAGGCGGACCCGACCATGTACGTCCCGTCGCCATGGTCCTGAGCGTCGGTCTGGCGGTGCTGGCCGCCGGGGCCAACGCCGCCGCGTCGGTGTTGCAACGCAAGGCCGACCGCGAGGAGCCCGACGACCGTTCCGGGCTGGCGATGTTGTGGGATCTGGCGCACCGACCCGCGTGGATCGCCGGCATCGCAGCGATCATCGTCGGGTTCCTGCTGCAGGCCGGAGCGCTGGCCACGGGTCCGATCGCCCTCGTGCAGCCGATTCTGGTCCTGGAGTTGGGGTTCACCCTGCTGCTGGCCAGCGCAGCGTTCCACAGCCGGCTGCACCAGCGGGAGTGGGCCGCCGTGGTCGGGATGAGCATCGGATTGGCGGTGCTGCTGTTCTCACTGCAGCCCTCCGGTGGCCGGCCTGGTGAGGCATCGGTGCTGGCCTGGGCGCTGGGAACCGGGGCCACGCTCGGCATTATCGGGGTGCTCGTCGGGCTGGCTCACCGCCGCCGCAACGCCGCTCGCGCCGCGCTGCTCGGGGTGGCGACCGGGATGGGATTCGGGTTCACCGCCACCCTGGTGGCTGCCATCACCGCCGCGTACGCCGCGCACCAGCTGCGTGGGGTGTTCACCGCGTGGCAGACCTACCTGTTGATCGTGGTGGGCCCGCTGTTCTTCTTCTTGCTGCAGCAATCCCTGCAAGCCGGGCGGCTAGTGGCCTCCCAACCCGCGCTTACCCTGTCCAACCCGATTCTGGCGTTCGGCTTCGGCATCGCCGTGTTCGGCGAACAGGTCCGCGGCGGCGGATGGCTTGCGCTGGCCTTCTTCGGTGCCGCCCTCATCGGCATTGCCACCGTGATGCTGGCCAGGTCCCCGATGCTGCAGGGATCCCAGGGGCAATCCGAAGGGCCAGCACCGGGCCAGTCTGACCGGCCATCTGGCACAAATACCGTCACCAGCAGCAACGGAGGATGACACATGAACCGCTTCGCCATACTGCGCGCAGCCACAAGGCTCGACGTCAGAATGGGGGCGAATCGGGATCGGGCCCGGTTCCGGTGTCGGAGATGTCGATCTTGGGTGGTGGGGGCGGTTCGGGTCGGTAGTCGTAAGGGTGGCTTGTGTAGGTGTGCCCGGTGGGAGTGGTCCAGGTGACCCGGTCGTCGGGATGCTGTTCTACCTGCCAGCCGTCGACGTGGGTTTTGAGTCGGTGATGGTGGCGGCAGCTAGCGTGCAGGTTGTGTTCGCTGGTGGTGCCACCATCGGGTTTGTGCGGCGCGTAGGGGACGGTGTGGTCCAGATCGGCGCTGGCCGCACGTTGCCCGCAGATCGGGTGTCGGCAGTAGACGTCACGGGCCCGGACGAACTCGGCCAGTCCGGCCGGTGGGGTGTAGGTGGCACGCCCGTGGTCGAGCAGGGCACCTGAGACCGGGTCGGTCAGTAGCGCCGCCAGGTGCCCTGCGCAGCGATCTCACGCGCCAGCGCGGCGGGAATGGGCCCGTGACCGATCAGCTCTCCGGGTTGGTCATCGAGCCCGAGCAGCATGGTGATCGGCACGATCACCGACACCAGCGGTTTACCTGGTCCGACGCCGCCCGCGAGGCACACATGACCTCGCTCAGCCGCACCCGTGGCGTCGGCGAGACCGTCGGCACCGTCCTGGCCGGTGCACTCCTGTCCCCCCGACTCCTGGTCGGCCTGGCCGTGGTCGGTGTCGTGGTGGTCGCAGTCGCCGGCGCGGTCCTGAGCCAGTGGGCTACCGGTGGCTGCGCAGCATCGCCCGGTGAGCAGGTCGGTGAGCAGATCAGCCCGCCGAGCGTCCATGCCCCGTGGATCTTCGCTGCCCAGCCCGCGAGCCAACTGACACAACCGCTGATACGCCGCGGTGGCATCCGGCGCCGAGAGCAACGCCCACAACGACGACATGCCCTCCCCGTCCGGGGACACCACCACCCGCCGATCCTTGCGACGGCCCTCATGCCGCGCTTGGGCACCCGCTGGGTCGAGCACCAGCACCGCCCGGGCCAACCGGGCCCGCAACCGGGCCACCGTCTGCTCCCCTGCCCGCGGCAGCACCCGATCCTCCAATGGCCCCCGCAGCTCACCTGGCAGCAGGTAGCTGGTCTCAGCGATCGCCCGCGCCTTGAGCGAATCGATCACTCCCGCCTGCCACGCCGCCAATGTCGCAGGCAGATCTTCCACCAGGGCATTGGCCATCGCCAACCGGTTCATCGCGCTGCTTCGCGACAACCGCAATGCCATCCCCACCTCGTCCGGGGCGAACTCACTAGCCGCCGAGGGCCGATCACACCCCACCGCCAACGGATGATCACCCGGTCGGCGGCGCGCGAACTCCGCCAACAACACCGCTTGACGCGCACCCGCCCAGGACGCCACATGATCAAACCCGATGATTCCCTCGATCAACTCCGCGTCCGAAAGACCATGAGGAGCAGCACAACCCTGGTCCAACTCCAATGCCAGCCACCCTGAGGGAGCGCAGCGCGACGCGGGCAACTGCCCGGTGTCCTCCAACGGCGGCGGAATCTGATCCAGCCAGGACGGGTCGTCCCAGTCTTCCTTCACAGGGAAGACCGGCACGGGTACCGGGGCGTCGAGGGAACTATCGAACATGTGTTCGACTATAGCACCCAACCACTGGTCTGTCACTCGCTGTGCAAGCGACTGGCCGGCGACGTCCGGAGAGCCCCTAGATCGGAGCTACCCCCCGAGCCGTCGCCGCCGGCGTCGGGCCGCAGCACACCGTCCCCGGCAGGTGACGCCAGGTCGATCAGTCCCGCAGAGAGGGGTCGGATTCGTGCGATACTGCCGCAGGCGAGGTGGGCGGATAAGCCGGGCGTGACCCGGCTCAGTCGTGAGGTGTGGAGCCGAAGGCGGTAGTGATGTCCGGCGACGCGGCGGCGGACCAGCGGCCGGTCGACTGGTCGTTTCTGACTTCGGGTGGCCGGACCGCGGAAATGATCGCCGAGCTGGGCTGGTCGGCCACCTCCCTCGGGCCGATCACCAGCTGGCCGCAGAGCCTGCGCACCGCGGTGAGCATCTGCCTGGCCTCGCGGCACCCGATGGTGATCTGGTGGGGCCCCGAGTTAGTGCTGATCTACAACGATGCCTGGGTGCCGATCCTGGGGCCGGCCAAGCACCCGGCGCTGGGCAAGCCGGGCGAGCTGGTGTGGCCGGAGATGTGGCACATCATCGGCGCGCAGCTGCGCAGCGTCCTCGACACCGGGCAGGCCACCTGGTCGGACGATCAGCTGCTGCCCGCAATGCGGCACGGCTACCTGGAGGAGGCGTACTTCACATACTCCTACAGCCCGATCCGCGACGAGACCGGTGGGGTGGCCGGGGTGTTCACCGCGGTCATCGAGACCACCGACCGGGTGCTCAACGAGCGGCGGCTGCGCACCGTCCGGGAGCTGGGAGACATCTCCGCGGTGACCGCGCCGACGATGCAGCAGGCCTGCGACGCCGCGCTCGCCGTGCTGGCGCGCAGCCGCGCCGATATCCCGTTCGCCTCGATCTACCTCCTCGACGCCGAAAACTCCGAGAACGCCGAAAACGCTGAGGCCGTCGCCTGGCGGGCGGCGTTCTTCGGGATGGTCGACGATCCCCGGATCGTGCCCACCGAGCTGCACCCTGACCGCGACTCCGACCAGCCGCTGTGGGCGGTGCTGAACTCCGCTCCGGCGCAACGCAGCCGGGTACTGACCGGGCTGGCCACCGATTACCCGGGCCTGTTCATCCCCACCGGCGGTCCGATGGGCGACGCCGCACCCGACGCCGCGGTCGCGATCCCGCTCGTCACAGCCGGCGGCGGTGATCCGGCGGGGGTGTTCTTCGCCGGGGTCAGCCCCTACCGGGTGCTGGACGCCGATTACCACCGGTTTCTCGACCTGGTCGCCAGGCAGGTGAGCACCGCAATCGCTGACGCCCAGACCTACCAGGCGCAGCGCCGGCGGGCCGAGGAGCTGGCCGAGCTGGACCGGGCCAAGACCGAGTTCTTCACCGGGGTCAGCCACGAGCTGCGCACGCCACTGACGTTGATCACCGGGCCGGCCGAGGACAGCCTCGCCGACACGCAGGACCCGCTGTCGCCCGGACAGCGGGCTCGGGTGGAACTGATCCGGCGCAACAGCGTCCGGTTGCGCCGGCTGGTGGACACCCTGCTCGATTTCGCCCGGCTGGAGGGCGGCCGGCTGACTCCGGATCGGGTGGCGGTGGACCTGGCCGCGCTGACCCGAGGCATCGCCGAGTCCTTCGCCCCGGCCGTCACCCGCGCTGGGCTGCGCTTCACGATCGACTGTCCCGACCTCGACGCCAAAGCAGTGGCCGTGGACGTGGAGATGTGGGAAAAGATTGTGCTGAACCTGCTGTCCAACGCGGTGAAGTACACCCCGGCGGGTGAGGTCACCGTCACTCTGCGCGACAGCGGTGACGGGGGCGTGGAGCTGGTCGTTTCCGACACCGGGGTCGGCATCCCGGCGGCGGAGCAGCCGCTGCTGTTCCAGCGCTTCCACCGGATCCGCGGCGCGGACGGGCGCAGCCACGAGGGTTCCGGGATCGGGCTGGCCTTGGTGGCGGAGTTGGCCGCCCTGCACCAAGCCCAGGTGAGCGTGGACAGCGTCCCCGGGGCGGGCTCGAGGTTCACCGTGGCGCTGCCGGCCGCCGCCCGGACCGGCACCGCCCCCACCGACACCCGAGCCTTCTCCGCGGTGGAGCTCTACCGCGAGGAAGCGCTGCAGTGGAGCGATGCCGACCGCGATGCCCCCGCCACGGCTCCAGTCGACGTGGGACCCACCGCTGGGGCGCTAGTGCTGGTCGCCGAAGACAACCCAGACCTGCGCAGGTTCATCGCCAGGCTGCTGGAGCCGCACTACCGGGTGCTGCTCGCCGGCGACGGCCAGACCGCGCTGGAGCGGGCGCAGGTGGATCACCCGGATCTGGTACTCACCGATGTGCTGATGCCCGGCCTGGACGGGTTCGAGCTGCTCACCGCGTTGCGCACCGACCCAGCCACCGCCGCGATCCCGGTCATCCTGCTGTCGGCGCGGGCTGGCGAGGAGGCTACCGGCGAGGGGCTGGCCGCAGGCGCGGACGACTACCTGGTCAAGCCGTTCTCCTCAGCCGACCTGCTGGCCCGGATCCGGTCCAACCTGACATTGGCCCGGCTGCGCACCCAGGAGTCGGCCTGGCGCTCCGCCCTGATCAGCGCGATGCAGGACGGGATGAGCGTCGCGGATTCGGACGGCACCATCGTCGAGGTCAACGACGCGTTCGCCGACATCGTCGGCTACGGCGCCAAGGACCTCCCCGGTGCACCGCCGTACCCGTGGTGGCCTGACCCGGTGCAGGAGCCCGCGGACTTCGCGCTGGTCAACACCGCCGCAGCCGCCGCGCTAGCCGGCCGAGACGGCCGGTGGGTACTGCCGATGCGACATGGGTCGGACCGTCGACGGCTCTGGCTGTCGATCACGTCCGGCTCAGTCACCGGTCCGGACGGCACTGTCCAGGCGCGGGTGACCACTGTTCGCGACGTCACCGCCGAGCACCTCAGCGCGCACCGTGACGCGGCCGTGGCCAGGCTCACCGGGCGGCTGGCCGGAGCCAGCGACTCCGACGGCGTGTTGCGCGCTGGGCTAGCCGAACTGGCCACCAACTGGCCCGTGCACCACGCGATGATCGTCAGCTGGGATCTCGACGGTCAAGGGTCGCTGATCGGTACGGGAACGTCGTGGGCGGCGCTGCCGCCGGCGACCAGAGCGGCGATCACCCGGATCCGCACCACCGGCCGGCCGCACCGCCAGGTCGGTGACCGGTCGGTGAATCGACCGACGGTAGTCGGCGCCCCGATCCTTCTCGGCAGCCACACCAGCGTGGTCTGGCTGGAACTGGAGCCGGGGCGCCCCTTCCGCGACGAGGACACCGCGCTGCTGTCCGATCTCGCCGGTCACCTCAGCCAAGCACTGACCCGGGCCCGGCTGTTCGACGAACAACGCGCCGTGTCACTGACCTTGCAACGTGCCATTCTCGGGCCGACCGTGCTGCCCGCCGGTTTCGCCGTGCGCTACGAACCCGCCGTCAGCCACCTAGCGGTCGGTGGTGACTGGTACGACATCGTCGAACTGGGTGGGAATCGGATCGGGGTGGCCGTCGGCGACTGCGTCGGCAGCGGGCTGGCATCCGCCGCCGTGATGGGTCAGCTCCGCACCGCCTGCCGCACCCTGCTGCTGGAAAACCACACCGCTTCGCAAGTGCTCAGCGCGATGGACCGGGTCGCCGCACTGATCCCCGGCGCTAGCTTCACTACCGTGTTCTGCGCCATCCTCGACCGCGGCAGCGGCGCGGTGTGCTACAGCTGCGCCGGTCACCTGCCGGCGATCGTGGCCAGCGCCGACGGTGGTACTAAGCTGCTCGACGATGCCCGCGGCGTCCCGTTGGCCACCACGAATGTCGCCCGACCCGAAGCCGGCACCATGCTTGCCCCGGGTGACACTGTGCTGCTCTACACCGACGGGTTGGTCGAACGCCGTCGATGCTCCCTCGACGACGGCATCGACAGGGCCCGCGAGATCCTCGCCGACACTCACCACCTCGCCCCCGCCGCGATCGCCGAGCGGCTCGCCGAGCAGTTAGTAGACGACGGTCACGATGATGACGTCGCCTACCTGATCTACCAGCACCCGGCGGATTCAAACCCCAAGGAGGGACGGCAGCGTTGAGCAGCCACGGTGGCGGTCGGGGCAGGCCGTCGAGCAGCGACACTGGCGAGGCCGCCGGGCAGGACATGTTGGCTGTCCGGATGGGTGAGCTCGCTCGGTCCTTGCAGCAGGAGGGCTCGCTGCAGGACACCTTGCAAGGCATCGTGACGGCGGCGGTGGACACGGTTCCAGGTGCGCAGTTCGCCGGCATCAGTGAGGTGCAGGGTCGTCTCGAGATCAACACGCCGGCCTTGACCGACGAGTTGGTGCGCGCCAGCGACGCGGCGCAGTACGAGACGGGTCAGGGTCCGTGTCTGGACGCGATCTATGTGGAGCAGACGGTCCGGGTCTCCGATATGGCCAGCGAGGATCGCTGGCCGGAGTTCGCGAAGCGGGCCGCGCAGCTGGGGGTGCGCAGCATGTTGTCCTTCCAGCTCTACGTTGTCGGTGACAACCTGGGAGCGCTGAACCTCTACAACCGGGAGCCAGACGCTTTCGACGACGAGTCCGAGCATGTGGGACTGTTGTTCGCCTCGCACGCCGCGGTAGCGATGGCGGGGGCGCAGCGCAACGAGCAGTTGAACCGGGCCGAACTCGAGGGCATCAACGCCGACGGCCCCGGTCTCGGGGTCTCGCCGGTCGGCGACTTCTATCGGTTCGCCGGCCACAGCGATGTTGTCAATCCGGTTGCTGCCGTCGCCGCCCGCGTCGACGCGACCGAGAAGGCGCTCGCCGCTGGCTATACCGGCTTTCGGGCTGTGGTCGACGCCACCGCAGTGGTGCGCTCCGCCGAGCAACGCGAGGCGTTCGCCTGCTTCGAGCACCTCCTCGACCGGGAGATGTGCGTTCGGCCGGTCTCGACGCTGTGCGCCTATGACGTGGGCGAGCTCGGCAGCACCGCGGTGGCCGAACTGGCGTGCCTGCACCCACTGGCCAATCCCGGCTCTGCCCCATTTCAGCTGCACGCCGAGCGGGATGTCGACTTCGCCCTCGCCGGTGATATCGATCTCGCGTGCGATGAGCTGTTCGCTACGACGGTGCGGCGCGTCGTGCCGCTGTCGAACTGGTCGTCGAAGGCCGGGCAATGGAGTTCATCGACCACCGGCGGCTGCTCCTGCTGATCGAGGCCACCCAGCGCGCGGGCGCGACGGTAGTCCTGCGCAACGCGCCCGGCACCGCGGCTCGGATGGTCGAGGTTCTCGAATGGGCGGGTGTGCGAGTCGAGGCGCGCGGGTGAGAACGGGCGTGGCAGCCGGCAGGACCGGCGAGGGCTTCACCATCCGTCTCACCGCCGGGGTACCAGACCTGACAAGCTGACCGCCTCAGTCCTTGGGTGATCACCGTTTGGGTGGCGGGGGGCGACACGTTTCGTCGCCGCGGGCACACAAACCACGATCATGGTGTCGGGCTACGCCGCGCCAACCCCCTCGGGCGACCCCTGCTGACCGGAGACGTCGTGGCGATCTACGGGGTGGATATCCACCCACGCGTCCAGGCCGGGATCAACATCGAGGAGATCCGCCGCGAGGGCTTCGACTTCATGGCCGTCAAGGTCTCCGAGGGCGTCGACAGCTCATACCTCGCGGCCGGCTCCGCGGACTTCCTGCAGCGCGGCGGCGCGGCCGGCCTGCTGCGTCTGGGGTATCACTATCTGGACGCGGGACACGAGGAAGCGCAGGCGAAAGCGTTCGCCGACGCTCTGGACACCGTCGGCGTGCCCGGCATGCTCGACGCCGAGGCGCTCGCCGCTGACGGGCAGACGCCCATCCTGACGATCACGGGCATCCGCAGCTTCCTCGCGGCCTGCCTACGCCTCGGTGCCCGGGTTCCGCTGCTGTACCTGCCGCGCTGGTACTGGGACCGGCTCGGGCGCCCTTCGCTTGCCGGACTGCCGCCGCTGTGGGCGTCGGCATACGTCAGCGTCCCGTCCGCACCGGCCTCGGTGATGTATCAATCGCATGCTGCGGCCAGCTGGGCCTCTTACGGTGCGCTGGGCGTCGAGGTACTGCAGTTCACCGACCGCGCTCAGGTGGCCGGGCAGCTCGTCGACGCCGACCACTACCTCGGCACCCGCGAGCAGTTCGCCACACTCATCGGTCGACCACTTCATCGCAAGGAGCGTCCCGAGATGGATCAGCTACCTCCCACGACGACGCCCGCGGACGCCGACAGCGACCCTCGCAGCTGGCCGCAGCGCAACTACGACATCGGCTTCGACGCTGCGGGCGGGTGGGAGGGTGGCTTCGTTTTCGGCTTTGGGGCGCAGGATTGGGCTGGCCGCACAGTCGATGCTGCCCGGGGATATCTGAGTCTAGCTTCGTGGATCATGGCGGATCGCAGCCTGAGCCCGGTGGATGCGGTGTTCACCCAGGCAGGAGGCGGCCAGGTGATCTTCGCGCACAATCCGACGCGCGGCTATGGCGCGCCCGACGGTGCGGTGGGCTTAACGCTCAACTACGCCGCGCCGGGCGGCGCTTACGTCGCCGAAGGCCGCTCCGGCTGATTAACCGCGTTACCTGGGTGTGCCTCGAATGGCAGGTACCGTGTGGGTGAGCGCGGTACCGTTGAGTATCAACGCCAAGGCCAGCCGGCGCCTGACTCCTAGGGGATCGATGGACGAGATAATTCCGCACACCTCCTGGATGCGCGACATCCCCGACGACGCAACGCTGATGATGCTGAGCATCCCGGGTACACATAACTCGGCCAGCGTCGATGGGCCTCTCGGGTTCGCCAAGACCCAAGACCGAGGTCTGTTCGACCAACTTGCCGCAGGGATACGATTCCTCGACATCAGGCTTGCGCACTACCAGGACAGTCTTTGCGTACACCACGACGTCGTCTGCATGGAAAAAAGCTATGCGGAAGTACTGACGACCTGCTCCGACTTCCTCAACCAGCACCCGTCCGAAACAATTCTGTTGTCAGTCAGCGACGAGGACCATGTGGATAGCACGCTCGGCAAATTTGCTCCGTCGCAAGTGCTCTGCAGGCTATCCTCCATAGGAGACACGCCGCACAGCGGCGAGAATACCCGTTCGTTTGAAGATACTTTCAGGGCGATAACGTGGGAACATCTCAAAGATGCACCGCTGTTCTACAATTTCACCGCCGCTGCTCCGGGCAGCGACGTCCAGCCCCATCCGGCCTTCACTTCCGAAACAACGTTGGGAGAAGCTCGTGGCAAGATCGTCTTGTTGCGCCGGTTTGAAGGCCGCCAGGACATCGGATTCGATGCTACTTATTGGCCGGAAAACCAGCGATTCAGAAACGCTGCGGCGCCCTTCTATGATGTCGAGGACCGTTATCAGAACCCGGGAGGCGACGACAAATTCGACTTCGTCGTCGCACACCTGGAGGAAGCCATGCGCGGTGCTCCCGGGGATCTGTACATTACTTTCTCTAGTGCCGTTCACCTGACGGCACGTGGCTACGCCGAAACGATAAACCAGCGTCTCAACGCCTATCTCGCAGAATCGTCCCGAGGACGCGTAGGAATTGTCGTGATGGACTATTTTGACCAGCCCCGTGAATTAGTCGCAAACGTGATCAAAGTGAACACTGCGGCTCATGACACGAGAGGCGAACATCGCTACCCAGGAGAAGGCCGCCCAGCACCTCAACGCCGGTGACATCGAGCTTTCGTTGACACGCTGTTCGCCCCGGATTGTGTGGATCATGACCCGGCTCCCGGACACGTCGCGCTCGCATACACCCTGACGGGGACCCACCGGGGCGACTTCCACGAGCGGTGGGCAGCACGGACG
>JAICSB010000349.1 GCA_025937115.1 Pseudonocardiaceae bacterium
CAGCAACTCTGTCGTGGTGTCGACCACCGATGACGCGGCGGCTCGGACCTTCGCCGCAGGTCAGCGCAACGTGCGCATTCAGCACGTCAACGTGCGCCCGCGGCTGCTGGCCGATCTCCGCGGGGGTGACACGATCACCACCAGCGTGGGCGGGCGCTGTTCGGTCGGCTTCAACGCCATCTCGGGCCGCACCCGCTACATCATCACCGCCGGGCACTGCACCAAGCTGGGTGGCACCTGGTCCGGGCCGGACGGCACCGCCATCGGCCCAGTCGCGAAATCCACGTTCCCCGGTCATGACTTCGGGCTGGTCGAAGTGACATCGAAGGCCTGGGAGCAGACCCACGACGTGGACAGCGACAACGGCTACCTCAACGTCGCCGGGGACGCACCGGCCGCGGTGGGCGACCAGGTCTGCCTTTCCGGGTCCACCACCGGGTACCACTGCGGACAGGTGGAGACCGTTGGCGAGACCGTGAACTACGGCGACGGCGACGTCGTCAACGGGCTCACCGGGACCAACATCTGCGCCGAGGCCGGTGATTCCGGTGGCTCCATCATGAGCGGCACCCAGGCTCAGGGCACCTTGTCCGGCGGCTCCGGCGGGTGCCTGCTCGGCGGCAAGACGTACTACCAGCCGATCCAGGAGGTGCTGTCCACCTACGGGCTGACCCTGCTCACCGGCCCGCCATCGGCCGACGAACGCTAGCGCGATAACCGCAGCCGCTGCGCGAAGGCGGCGGCGGTCGCTTGCGGATCAGTTGCTTCAGTGATCGCGCGCACCACCACGACGCGCTGTGCCCCGGCGGCACGCACCTGATCCAGCCGTTGGGTGTTCTCGATGCCGCCGATGGCGAACCAAGGCCGGGTCGGGTTTGCCGTCGCGACGCGGTGGATCAGGTCGAGCCCGGCGGCCGGGCGTCCCGGTTTGGTCGGGGTGGCCCAGCAGGGACCCGCGCAGAAGTAGTCCACCCCGGCCTGGTTGGCTGCGTCGGCGGCCTGTGCGGGATCACGAGTGGAACGGCCGATCGCCACCTCGTCGCCGAGAATCCGGCGTGCCCAGCTGACCGGCAGGTCGTCCTGGCCCAGGTGCAGCACGTGCGCACCGGCGGCCAACGCGACGTCGGCCCGGTCGTTGACCGCCAGCAGCGCGCCGTGGCGCCGGCATGCGTCGGCGAGTATCTCCAGGGCGGCGAGCTCCGGGCGGGCCTCCAGGGACTTGTCACGTAACTGGATGATGTCCACGCCCCCGGTCAGCACCGCGTCGGCGAACTCGCCCAAGTCGCCCCGCTCGGTCCGCGCGTCGGTGCACAGGTACAGCCGCGCATCGGCCAGCCGGGCCCTGATCTGCTCGCCGTCCATCTGGCGACCGTATCGAGGTAGGGTGGGAACCGGTCCGCACGGGAGCCTGACCAGGCTGAGAGGGGGTCCTGCGACCCCGACCGTCGAACCTGATCCGGGTCATGCCGGCGCAGGGAGCGTGATGAGCGGTTCGGCTGGCACCGTTGCCGTGGTCGGCGGCGGCATCATCGGGTTGAGTTGCGCCTGGCGGGCGGCGTCCGCCGGGTTCGAGGTGACCGTGCACGACCCGGCGCCGGGATCGGGCGCCTCGCGCGTCGCCGGCGGGATGCTCGCCCCGGTCACCGAAGCAGCACCCGGTGAGGCGGAAGTGCTCGCGCTCGGGACGGCCTCGCTGCGCCGCTGGCCGGCATTCGCCGGTGAGCTCGTCGCCGCCGGCGCCGACCCCTGCCTTCGGACCCGAGGCACGTTCGTGGTCGCGGTGGATCCCGGCGACCGCGCCGACCTCGACCGGCTCGCCGCGCAGCTGTCCCGGATCGGACGGCAGGTGGAGCTGCTGTCCGGTCGGCAAGCGCGCCGGGCCGAGCCGTCGCTAGGCCCGCAGGTGTGCCGGGCGCTGTCCGTCCCAGGCGACCTCTCGGTGGACAACCGGGCACTGGTCGACGCCCTGCTAGCGGCCTGCCAAGCCGCCGGGGTGCACTTCTCCAGCCAATGGTGTGCCCGCTTGCCGGTGGCCGACGTGGTCGTGTTGGCCGCGGGTGCGCACAGCGCCGCGCTGCACCCCGCTCTGGCTCGAGTGATCCGCCCGGTGAAAGGGGAGATAATGCGGCTGAGGTCCCGGCCGGGCACGTTGGCACCGCCGTCGCGGACCGTTCGCGCGATCGTCGGGGGGCGACACAGTTACCTGGTGCCCCGCGACCGTGGCGGGCTGGTGCTCGGCGCCACCCAGCGGGAGACCGGCTTCGACACCGACGTCACAGCCGGTGGCGTGCGCGAGCTGCTCACCGACGCCGAGCGGGTGCTGCCCGCGATCGCGGAGTACGCCCTGGAAGAGGTAGCGGCGGGACTGCGTCCGGGCAGCCCGGACAACCTTCCGGTGATCGGAGAGCTGGAGCCCGGCGTGCTCGCCGCCACCGGTCACCACCGCAACGGGATCCTGCTGGCGCCGCTGACCGCCGACGCGGTGCTTGCACTGCTCCGTGGTGAGCCCGTGCCGGCGGAGGCGCAGCCGGCTACGCCGGCACGGCTGGTGAGTGAGGTGCGATGACGGTCACCGTGAATGGACAGTGCTGGGAGCTGCCCGACGGTAGCGCGCTGGCCGATGTGCTCGCGCGACTCGGCACGCCGCCGCGCGGTGTCGCGGTGGCTCTGAACGGCGCGATGGTGCCCCGCGCGTTCTGGGCCGGCACGGCATTGCGAGAGGGCGCATCGATCGACGTGGTCACCGCGGTGCAGGGAGGTTGACGCAGATGGCAGACGATCCGCTGGTCATCGCTGGGCGGGAGTTCGGTTCGCGACTGATCCTGGGAACCGGGGGCGCGGGCAACCTCGCCATCCTGGAGCAGGCGCTGCTCGCCGCGCAGACCGAGCTCACCACGGTCGCGATCCGCCGGATCGACACCACAGGCGGCGGCGCAGGCGTACTTGACGTGTTGACTCGGCACGGGATCGAGCCGCTGCCCAATACTGCGGGTTGCCGCAGCGCCGCGGAGGCGGTGCTCACCGCTGCGCTGGGTCGTGAGGCCCTGCAGACGTCCTGGGTCAAGCTCGAGGTCATCGCCGACGACCGCACCCTGTTACCCGATCCGATCGAGCTGCTCGATGCCGCCGAACAGCTCGTCGACGATGGCTTCACGGTGCTGCCCTACACCAATGACGATCCGGTGCTGGCCCGCAGGCTCACCGATGTGGGATGCGCGGCGGTGATGCCGTTAGGTTCGCCGATCGGCACCGGGCTGGGCATCCGCAACCCGCACAACATCGAGATGATCGTGGCGCAGGCCCAGGTTCCGGTAGTGCTCGACGCCGGGATCGGCACCGCATCCGAGGCCGCCTTCGCGATGGAGCTCGGTTGCGATGCGGTGCTGCTGGCCAGCGCCGTCACCCGAGCCGAGGACCCACCGCGGATGGCCGAAGCGATGCGGCTAGCGGTGCAGGCTGGTCGGCACGCCCGGCTAGCCGGCCGAATCCCGCAACGCTTCTGGGCCCGCGCCTCCAGCCCCGACCGCTCACTTCCGTGACTGTCGTGAACTCGACGCCACGGACGTTTTCGTCGAGCAAAATGTCGCTACTGTCGAGTTCACGGCGCTGACCGACGCGTCCGGTTCAGCTTTGGGGTGGGTCCCAGTGGGTGGACACTTTCCGCATCGTGCCGTCGCAGGCACAAGGCTCGGTGTTCACCGTCCGCGATTTCGCATCGCGTGCGGGCAACGCCGCTGACGGTGGCGGGGAGGCCGGCCGGGGTTTCTGAGCGGGTGCGATCGACACCGCGGGGTTGGCGGCTGGGACAGGCTGCTGCGCTGGGAGCTGCACCTGGTGGTAGTGGGTTACGGGCTCCGAACGTACCGGGGCGGGCGCGGGGGCAGCGACATCTTGATGCACCGGAGCGGCGGGCGCTGGGTCAGCAGGTGCTGGGTCGGCTGGTGCAGCGGGCGCTGGGGCAGGGATACCCGGAGGCACCGGGGCGGTCCGGGCCGGGGCGGCGGCATCCTGTTGCACCGAGGCGGACTGACCGACGGGCGACTGTGCGGGCCGGGTAGTGAACACCCCAGCGGACACACCCGCCAACACCAGGACAAGCCCGGCGCTCGCCACCAAGGCGATCACGGCGTTACGCAGACTGAGCATGGCCCCCCCAACCTCGCTACTGACTGTACTTCTCACTAAGCGTGAGAAGACCCCGTTGTGTTAGCCGACATCGCCGAGTCACCTATTCGGGTTGAGCTGGCTCAGTCAGTTGCTTAGGACTACAGCCGCACTTACGGGGAGGCGCCGCTACTTGCCGCGCAGGC
>JAICSB010000757.1 GCA_025937115.1 Pseudonocardiaceae bacterium
GCTGGCCGGTTACCGGGCGCACCGGCAGGATCCGACGTTCATCAACTTCATGGATAACACTGTGAACGGTCGAGCCGGCGCCCATTTCGGAGTGGATCCCAAGGGTTCGCAATGCGCACAGTTGATAGATGGCGGATCGGTTTCGCTGTCGGTGAGTGTCGCCGTGCCGGCCAATGCCCCGCCGATTGATCCGTGTGCCGAGGCGTTGCGAATCGCTCAGATGATCGAACCTCGGTTGCCCAAAGCGGCGAAATAAGCCGACGCTCGAGCGTGCGCTAACCAGCCCGCGCCCGGGCCAGGTGGGTCGCGAGCGCGGCGGCGACCCCGCACAGCAGGCAGGCCAGCGCGAGCGCGACGCGCAGGTCGGTGGCGTCGGCCAGCACTCCGATCACTGGCGGCCCGATGAGCAGCCCGCCATAGCCGACGGTGGAGACGGCGGCCACGCTGGGCGCCGCAGCTGCCTGGCCGCCCAAGGCAGAGGCACGCAGCGTGAGCGGGAAGACGACGGACAGGCCCAGGCCCATCAGGGCGAACCCGGCGATGGACGCAATGGGCGTCGCCCACCCGAGCGCCACTCCGAGACCGAGCGCAGCGACCAACGCGCCACCGCGAGCAGTCGCAGTCGAGCCCGCGCGGGCAGCCACGCTGTCGCCGGCAAGCCGACCCACTCCCATACACAGCGAGAAGCCGGCCAGCCCGAGCGGCGCAACCCCAGCGGTGGTGCCCACCTGGGTAACGAGGTAGATGCTGCTCCAGTCGAAGATCGCCCCTTCGGCCAGCAGCGCGCAGAATGCGATCACACCCAGCGCAGCGAGCCGACGACCCGGCCGGGCGAACAGCGGCGCACCGGCAACTCCCCGGTCGTGGAGTAGTCCCGGCGCGAGCGTCGTGACCCCCACCGCGCCCACCAGAGCGCTCGCCGCCAGGAATGGCAGCGCGGGCACGCCGGCAGCCGCGGCCGCGACTCCCGCGCCGGCGAGCGCCCCGAAGGAGAATGCGGCGTGCAGTGAGCTGAACAGGTGTCCCCCGGATGCCCGCTCGACGGCGAGGCCCTGGGCGTTCATCGCGATGTCGAGGATTCCGCTCGCCGCACCCACCAGCACCAGAGCCAGCAGCAGTGTCACGGCGTCGACCGCGAGCGCCGGCAGGACCACCGCCCCGAGGTAGAGCGGGGCTGCGGCGACGATGGGGCGCGACCCGGTCCGGGCCGCCAGCGCGCCGACCGCCGGCTGGGCCACCAGCAGGCCGGCCGGGGCACCGAACAGGGCGATGCCCAGCTGCCCTGGCGTGAGGTCGAGCCGCTCCTGGATCGCCGGCAGGCGCGCGTACCACGAGCTGAAGACGGCACCGTGCAGAAAGAAAGTTCCGGTGACCGACACCCGAGCCCGCGCGATCGACACTGCGTCCATCAAACCGGTCTACCAAGCGGCGGCTACCCACCGATCGCGGCGCCGTCCAGACTATTCGGCCAGTTAAGGTAGCAACCACCATGTCATGCCACGGAGAGCTTCCATGACTCGACTCAGCCAGTCCGTTGATCGCGCCACCGCTCTGCTGGTGGGCGCGGACCTCGCGGCCGACGCGACCGTGCGCGAGCTGCTGGAGTTGACCACGCAGCGGCGCGGCCTGGACCTGTCGGACCTGTCCCCTGCCGAGCAGGCCACGTTGA
>JAICSB010000667.1 GCA_025937115.1 Pseudonocardiaceae bacterium
ACCGACGTGCCGGAATCCGGGGACTGGTGGAACGCCGGCTATCTGATCGTGTGGGGCACGAACCTGCCGATCACCCGGACACCGGACGCGCATTTCATGACCGAAGCCCGCTACCGGGGGCAGAAAGTGGTGGTGGTGTCCCCGGATTTCTCCGATCACACCAAGTTCGCCGACGATTGGCTGGCCGCCGCACCGGGTACCGACGGCGCGCTGGCGATGGCGATGGGCCACGTGATCCTCACCGAGTTCTACCGTGACCGGCAGGTGCCGCGCTTTATCGACTACGTCAAGTCCTACACGGACTTACCGTTTCTGGTCACGCTGACCGAGCGCGATGACGCCCGGGTTCCGGGAAAATTTTTGACCGCGGCCGATCTCGGCCGGGACATCGAGCACGCCGAGTTCAAAACGGTGTTGCTGGACGAGGTGACCGGGCAGCCCGTGGTGCCCGACGGGTCGGTGGGTTTCCGCTGGGGCAGCCAACCGGGCCACTGGAACCTCCTGCTGAACGACGTGGACCCGTTGCTGACCCTGCACGGGCACACCGCCGCCGAGGCGGTGCCGGTCGACCTGCCGCGCTTCGATGCCGGACCCGGCGAGGGCGGTGGCGTGCTGCGCCGGGGCGTGCCCGCGGTCCGCATCGGCGATCAGCTGGTGACCACGGTGTTCGACCTGGTCATGGCCCAGTACGGGGTGGCCCGCGACGGGCTGCCAGGTGACTGGCCGACCGGCTACCACGACGCGACCCAGCCTTACACGCCCGGCTGGCAGGAGGCGATCACCTCGGTGCCGGCGAAGGCTGCTGCGCGGGTGGCGCGGGAGTTCGCCCGTAACGCCGAGCGGACCGGCGGCCGGTCGATGATCGCGATGGGTGCGGGCACCAATCACTGGTTTCACTCCGACCAGATCTACCGGACATTCCTGTCCCTGCTGCAACTCTGCGGTTGTCAAGGCGTCAATGGTGGCGGCTGGGCGCACTACGTCGGCCAGGAGAAGGTCCGGCCGCTGACCGGCTGGTTCCACCTGGCGTTCGGGCTGGACTGGCAGCGCCCGACCCGGCACATGGTGGGCACACCGTTGTGGTGGCTGGCCACCGACCAGTGGCGTTACGAGGCGTTCCCGGCCGATACGCTGTCCAGCCCGCTGGGCGCGGGGCGGTTGGCCGGGCGCAGCCTGCCGGACTGCAACGCGCTGGCCGCGCGGCTGGGGTGGATGCCTTCGCACCCGGCGTTCAACCGCAACCCGCTCGATTTGTGCGACGACGCTGAGCGCGCCGGGATGGACGTGCCGGACTACGTGGTCGAGCAGCTGAAGGCAGGTACGTTACGGTTCGCCGCCGAGGATCCCGACGATCCGGCGAACTTCCCCCGGGTGCTGACGGTGTGGCGGGCCAATCTGTTCGCCTCCTCGATGAAGGGCCACGAGTACCTGCTGCGGCACCTGCTGGGCACCGACGACGCGGTCACCGCCACCGAAACCCCACCCGAGCTGCGGCCGACCGAGGTGACCTGGCGGGACCCGGCGCCGGTCGGCAAGCTGGACCTGTCGGTGGTGGTGGATTTCCGGATGACCAGTACCTGCCTGTTCTCCGACGTGGTGCTGCCCGCCGCGACCTGGTATGAGAAGCACGACCTGTCGTCGACGGACATGCATCCGTTCGTGCACGCGTTCAATCCGGCGATCGCCCCACCGTGGGAGGCGCGCACCGACTTCGACGTGTTCCACACGATCGCGGCGGAGTTCTCCCGGCTGGCCGCTACGCATTTGGGGGTGCGCCGCGACGTGATCGCCGCGCCGCTGGCCCACGACACCCCAGACGAACTGGCTCAACCCCACGGCGTGGTGCGGGACTGGAAGGCCGGCGAATGCGAGCCGATCCCCGGTGCGACCATGCCGAAGCTGATCGTGGTGGAACGCGACTATGCGGCAGTGGCCGAGAAGATGGCCGCGGTCGGTCCGTTGCTGGACACGCTGGGCACCAGCACCAAGGGCGTGACATGGGTCCCTGATCGGGAGATCGACTACCTGCGTCGGCACAACGGAACCGTACGCGGCGGCGTCGGCGACGGCCGACCCTCGATCGGCCGTGACGACCAGTTCTGCGAGGCCATCCCGGCCCTGTCGGGCACCACC
>JAICSB010000460.1 GCA_025937115.1 Pseudonocardiaceae bacterium
GGCAAGGACTTCGAGCCTGAGCCCCTGCTAGTCGTGTTGTGCTCGTTCCACGAAGGCCCTCTCGCCGAACTTCAAGCTGGCCAGGCAGTTCAGCAGGTGCTGCTGACCGCCACAACCCTGGGCCTGTCCGCATCTTTCCTGTCTCAACCCATCGAGGTGCCCCACATCTGTACCAAGCTGCGCCGCGCTCTGGGCGGCGCCACGCTCGAGCCGCAGGCCATCCTGCGCATTGGGTTCGGCTCACCCGTTCCAGCGACCCCGAGGCGCCCTGTGCCTGAGCTGCTCATATCGGAGAACGCCCACGCCCTCTAACCAGACCCTCCAGTGATGGGAGCACGCCGACCATGGCGGTACCGGCAAGACAGGCGCTGTTGACCGACGGCCGCATCGTCACGATCAGACATCTCGTCTCGTCCGACACGACCGCGGTCCTTCATCTGCATGAGCAACTGCCCGAACGGGACCGGTATCTACGGTTTTCACCCTCGGACCGGCCCACCTGACCGCGTTCGCCGCCCGCCTAACCACAGCGGACGACGCCCACCGGGGTGCGCTGGGCCACCGGTGGTCTTGCGCGACCGACGTCGGCGTACCAAGGTCGAATACGAGCGGATCATACAGCTGCGCGTCATCGGAGCGCTGCCACGTGTCGGGGAATCGACTCAACGGTGCTCGGTCGTCCGCCTAATGAGGAGTCACGCTGTGCCACGCACGGACTCGGCGCCGAGCTGGACCTGCACTCGGTCGGAGCTGGAACTGATCGATGCCTACTGGCGAGCGGCGAATTACTTGTCGGTCGGGCAGATCTACCTGCTGGACAACCCGCTGCTGCGCGAACCGCTGCGGGCCGAACATGTCAAACCTCGGTTGCTGGGGCATTGGGGAACGACACCCGGGCTAAATCTGCTGTACGCGCACATGAACCGGGTAATCAAGCAACGTGACCTCAACGCGCTGTATGTGACCGGCCCGGGTCACGGCGGCCCGGGGCTGGTCGCCAACGCCTACTTGGACGGCACCTACAGCGAGGTCTATCCCTCAATCGGCCGAGACGAGGACGGGTTGCGGGCGCTGTTTCGGCAGTTCTCCTTCCCTGGTGGCATCCCTAGTCACGTGGCACCGGAGACTCCTGGATCCATTCATGAGGGCGGCGAACTCGGCTACGCGCTGGTGCACGCCTACGGCGCAGCATTCGACAATCCGGATCTGCTGGTGTTGTGCGTGGTGGGTGACGGGGAAGCGGAAACCGGGCCGCTGGCGGCCAGCTGGCATTCGAACAAGTTCGTCAACCCGGTGACCGACGGCGCGGTGCTGCCGGTGTTGCACCTCAACGGGTACAAGATCGCCAACCCGACCGTGCTGGCCCGCATCCCCGAAGACGAGCTGGCCGCGCTGATGCGCGGCTACGGCTATGACCCACGTTTTGTCACTGGCGATGATCCAGCGGCGGTCCATCAGCAACTCGCGGCCACGCTCGATGAGGTGCTCGATGAGATCGCGACCATCCAGCGTGACGCCCGCGACGCCGCGGGCACGTCACGCAGGCGGGCAGGCACGCCGGTGGGCCGCCCGGTGTGGCCAATGATCGTGCTGCGCACCCCGAAGGGCTGGACCGGCCCGAAAGAGGTCGACGGCGTCCCGGTCGAGGGCACCTTCCGCGCTCACCAAGTCCCGCTGGCCGAAACCCGCAGCAACCCCGAGCACCGCGCACTGCTCGAGCAGTGGCTGCGCAGCTACCGACCCGAGGAACTCTTCGACACCACCGGACGGCTGATCCCCCAGCTGGCGGCGCTCGCGCCGCAGGGGCCGCGGCGGATGAGCGCCAACCCGCACGCCAACGGCGGCCGGCTGCTGCGCGAGTTGGCCATGCCGGACTTCCGCGACTACGCCGTGCCGGTGGGCCACCCCGCGGTCGAGTCCAGCGAGGCGACCCGGGTGCTGGGCGCGTTCCTGCGCGACATCATCGTCCGTAATCCCGACCGGTTCCGCCTGATGGGCCCGGACGAGACAGCGTCCAACCGGCTCTCGGCCGTGTTCGAAAAGACCAACCGGGCCTGGAACGCGGCCACAGTGCCCGGCGACGATCACCTGTCCTCAGATGGGCGGGTAATGGAGGTCCTGTCTGAGCACCTGTGCCAGGGATGGCTGGAGGGCTACCTGCTCACCGGACGGCACGGCCTGTTCAACTGCTACGAGGCGTTCATCCACATCGTCGACTCGATGGTCAACCAACACGCGAAGTGGCTAAAAACGACGCGGGCCATCTCGTGGCGAGCATCGATCGCGTCCCTGAACTACCTGCTGTCCTCACACGTCTGGCGCCAAGACCACAACGGCTTCTCCCACCAGGACCCGGGATTCATCGACCATGTGGTGAACAAGAAGGCCGAAGTTGTCCGCGTGTATCTACCACCAGACACCAACACCCTGCTCTCGGTGGCTGATCACTGCCTGCGCAGCCGCAACTACGTCAACGTCATCGTCGCTGGTAAACAGCCCGCGTTGACCTACCTGACTATCGACGAGGCGATCGCGCACTGCACCCGCGGGCTGGGGATCTGGCCGTGGGCCAGCAACACCGACGGCGAACTCGACGTCGTGCTCGGCTGCGCTGGTGACATCCCTACCCTGGAGACCCTGGCAGCAGCGGACCTGCTACGCACCCACCTACCCGAGCTGCGGGTCCGGGTGATCAACGTCGTAGACCTCATGCGCTTGGAGCCCGACACCGAACACCCGCACGGGCTGTCCGACCGTGACTTCGACGCCCTGTTCACCACCGACAAACCGGTGATCTTCGCCTACCACGGCTACCCTTGGCTGATCCACCGGCTGACCTACCGGCGAACCAACCACCGAAACTTCCACGTCCGCGGCTATAAGGAAGAAGGCACCACCACCACCCCATTCGACATCGTGATGCTCAACGACCTCGACCGCTTCCATCTCGTCATGGACGTCATCGACCGCGTCCCGACACTGGGCAGCCATGCCGCGACTCTGCGCCAGCAGATGTCCGACGCCCGCCTCGCGGCACGCGCTTACACCCGCGAACACGGCGAGGACGACCCAACAATCGCCGCCTGGACCTGGCCGCATCGGGACTGACCGATGCGAGTACTGGTCGTCAACGCCGGATCATCCAGCCTGAAACTGCGCCTGCTCGACGCGCACGACACCATCGAGCACAGCGCCGACCTACCCGCCGGACCGCACGGGTTCGACACCTCTCGCCTCGCCGACGTCCTGCAAGGCTGGACTAAGCCTGATGTGGTCGGTCACCGCATCGTGCACGGCGGGACGGTGTTCACCGGCCCGGTCCGGATCACTGATGCTGTGCGGGAGCAGTTGCAGTCCCTGACCGACCTCGCC
>JAICSB010000500.1 GCA_025937115.1 Pseudonocardiaceae bacterium
GTACTCGAGTCGAGCCCGGCTGCGGGGAACCTGGTAGGGCCGGGTGGTAAGGATCCCCGCAGCGACCAGCCGATGGAGGCGATCGGAGACAACCGCGCGTGGTGCTCCCGTTGCGGCTTGCACCTCGTCGAAGCGGCGCAGCCCGAGGGCCACTTCGCGAACGATGAGCAGCGCCCAGCGCTCACCGACCACCGCTAGCGCGTCAGCAAGACTTCCTATCACAGTCCTGAGTCTAGACTATGTACTCAGAGGTTGCCACTGACTGTCAGTTCGTGAGCGCCAGCGTTGCGGAGGACAGATCGTCGGCGAGGTCGGCGAGAACGGGGTGCCCACCGCCCGCTGACCGCGGGCAGCACTCAGTCCAAGGCCAGAACGGTCAGCAGTGCGGCACTGACGGCTTGCATCTCGGAGTCGGTCAACCGGCCAGCGAACCCACCGAGGCGCGTCTGCGAGTCGATCACGGTCAGCTGTTCGACCATCACGCTGGTTTTCGTGCCATCGATCTCGATCTCAGGGCGAAACGATGCCGCCCGCCGTCCGGTCGAGGTCGGCGCGACGATCCACGTGGACAGCGGGAGGTCGTCGGACTGGAGCACTACGGCGTAGCGCGCGCCGGCCTGTTCGTGACCGCGGGCGTCCCGGGATGCTTTAAGCCGGTACAGGTCACCACGCACGGATGCTGTCCATCTCCGCGGCCAATTCCCGCGATGCGGCGACATCGTCGGGGTCGTTGCGCAGCTCCTCCGCCTCGGCCCGCAGCCGCGCCCGCCGATGGGCCCGTTCGGCCGCCAGGATCGCCGCTCGCGCTGCCTCCGAGCGGGATTGCCCGTCCCGGGTCAGATACTCGAGGGCCTGCTCAACCTCGGAGTCAGTCCGAATCGTAAGTGAAGACATAACACATAATGTACTACAGAACGCACGTTTAACCCGGCTGGACCAGCTGTCAGCGTCCCAAGCTGCGGTCCTGTCGAGATAGCGTCCAGATGTGGCGGTGGGATGAGTCGCTGTACGCAGGTAGCGCGGCGTTCTACTCCGTCGGGCGCTTGCCCTACCCGGCCGCGGTCGCGGACACGCTGCAGCGCGAGCTCGGCCTGGAGTTCCGCTCCCCATCTGTTCGGGTCAAGGCTGGGCCAGTTTGAGTGCGAGCTGCGCGCTTTACTGCAGGAAACCGCGTCTGACGGCGTTTTCGCCGAGCGCAGTCGCAACATCGCCCTGGATCTCTAGCGGCCGTGACGCCACCCGCGGCGTACCCTCCTGTGCTGCGCATAACGATGGTGCATGCCGCTGCAAGATGAGGGGAGGGCCATGGCTGGGCAGGACCAGGAATCACCGACGTCGGACCCGATATCAACGGTGTCGACAACAGCCAGCCGCATCACGGGGCCACCGAACCCGCTGTGCCCTGAGCAGGTGATCGCCCCGTTCCGGGGATCGCTGAGCCCACCGAGGGTCCAGCAGCTGCGGCCAGGGTCCGTGCACGAGATCGACATCGCGGAGACCACGATCGCGATCCATCCCGATCTTCCCGCTGTTCCAGCCTGGGGATTCGGTATCGGGGGCCACGTCGTCTCGCCGGGCCCACTACTGGAAGTGGCGGCTGGCCACGAGACCTTTGTGCGTTGGCGCAACCGTCTGCCGGCGTCGGTTGGTCCCTCGACGCCGGCCCGGCTGCCCATCGCCACCGCGATCGTGGCCGATCCCAACGGCGAGGTTGACTCGGTGCAGAACTACCTCGGCAGCCAGGGCGGTGCCCCCGAGGACACCTCCAGTGCACCGATCGGCTGGACCACGTTGCACCTGCACGGTGCGCACTCACCGTCCGACGCCGACGGATGGCCGGACAACATGGCGGCGACCGGCTCCGACCAGCTCTCCGCCTATCCCAACAGTTATGACAACCTCGACCTCGGGCTGGGCAAGGTCGGCGAATTCCTCTGGTACCACGACCACGCGATGAACGGCACCCGGTATCACAACTACTCCGGGCTGTCGGGCGCTTACCTGGTACGGGACCCGCGCGAGCGGGAGCTGGGCCTACCGACCAGCTCGGCGGACGGGGAGATCGTGGCGGTCCTGCAGGATCGCAACGTCGATGTCGTCGACGGCGAGCTTCGACTGCTGCACAAGGTCACCCCTGATACCGCGGAGTCCTTCGGCCCGCTCACCCTCGTCGACGGCAAGCTCTGGCCGAGGTTGCCGCTGCGGCCGATGGTCTACCGGCTGCGTCTCCTCAACGCGAGCAACGCCCGGGTCTACCGGCTGCATCTGGTGACCGCGTGCAAGGGTGCGGACGGCGCCGTGGTGGTCACGCCCCAGCACGACCGGGTCCTGGTGATCGGCACCGGCGGTGGTCTGTTGTGGCGGGCCTGGCGGCTCGGCAATGACCAAGCCCTGACGGTGGCGTCCTCGGACCGGATCGACGTCCTCGTCGACCTGACCGGCCTGGCCGACGGAGAGCAACTCCTGCTGCTCAACTCCGCGCAGGCCCCCTTCGGCGGAGATCCGCCGCTGCCGTTGGGAGAGCTGCTGAGCTGCGGCGACCGGGTGGGCCGTAACCCGTACCCGTGGGTGCTGCGGCTCGACATCGACGACGACGCCCCGACCCGGGGGGCGCCCCGTTCGTTGTTCACCGATACCGCGGCGGCTGTGCTCAATCCGGAGTTTCGACGTCTCGTGTGCCATGGACCGAAACCGGCGCCCGCCGGCGAGCCCGCGCAGTTTCCGATCACCGCGGCCGACCCGCGGACCATCCTGCTCGCCGAAACGACCCCGCCCGGCCACCTCTATCTGCACGAAGTCATCGAGGATCCGGACGGGGAAATCGCTATCAAGTTTCCCGGTGATACGGCTCCAACGACCTGGCGGGTGGAGGGTTGGATGGCCGGTGACAAGGCGGGATCGAGTAGCCGGGTCTCCTTCTACGACCGGATAGCGCTGCGACCCAGGGTGGGGCAGTGGCAGGTGTGGCGGTTCGTCAACACCACCGGCGACACCCATCCGATGCACATCCACCAGTCCCAGTTCCAGCCGATACACCGGCGAGGCAGCCGCCTGGTCGTCACAGTCGGGGATACGAACCTTTA
>JAICSB010000107.1 GCA_025937115.1 Pseudonocardiaceae bacterium
ACCGTGCTCAGCCCGAGCAGAGCGGCGACCAGCCAGGGGAGCTCGAAAGGCGCGTTAAAGAAGACGCGAGCGGCCCAGGGCCCGGCGATCGCCGCGCCCACGACACCCAACAGGCCGATCGCACCCGTCACGCCGACCACGGAGCGGATTTGCCGCCACACCCGCGCGGTCTCACCGCGCTCGACGGCGGCGGTGAGCGACGGCAGCAGGAATGCCTGCACGGGTGAGAACAGGAACAGCGGGATCCTGGCGAGCACGAACAGTGAGACGAAGCTCGCCGCCGTGCCGGGATCGTCGGTGAGTCGCGAGGTCAGCACCACCGGCGCGATGTTTGCCAGTAGCAGGGTCAGCGCCGAGGCGGCCGCGAGAAACCCGACGCCACGAGCCATCCGTGGCAGACCCAGCGGTGGTCCAGGGGCGCCGGGGCGGACCCCGCCGACCGTCGCCGCGACGGCCAGCACCGTTCCGAGCGCGAACGCGAACCCGAACGCCGCCGTACCAGCTCCAGTACCAGCGATACCTACCCAGACCAGCACCACCGACGGGATCAGCCGGGCCAGCCCCTCGGCCGCGAGGCTGGCCCCGTACCAGCCGTACCGCTGCTGCCCGCTGAACAGACCCCGGATGACGTGCACCGACGCGGCCCCGGCGACGGCGACGATCACCGCGACAAGCAGCGACCACGCCCCACCGAATACCCGGTGCACCAGCAGCGGGGACAGCGCGAGCAGCAGGGTGATCACGGCGGCCGCGAGCACCGCGCTGATCACCGTGGCGGACCGCAGCACTGGCAGAGTGGGGCGGTCGGTGGAGATCCGGCTGCTGACCTCCCGGCTGGTCTCCTGCTCGACAGCCACGAAGACGCCAGGTCCCACCACCGCGGTGAGCAGGTACAGCGACGCCACCGCCGCGTACGCGCGAGGCGCCAGCGCATGACCGGCGAGGCCGAGGAAGGCATACGCAGAGATACCGAGCAGGCCTAGCCCGGCGCCGACCGGTGCGACATCCGGGAGCCGCGCTCGCAGCTGAGCCAGCGCGGAGCTGCTGTTCGGGTCCAGCGCGGAGCTGCTGGTGAGGCCAGATCGCAGCACGCCGCCACGGTACGGGACCCAACATCGAGGACGCGCGCGGCCAGTACCTGCTCCTGACCCGCATCGGTGAGGAGTGACCGGCTAATGTGCCGCGTGCCCGACGGACTGCTCCTGCTGGTGGCGTTGCTGGTCTGCTACCTGCCTGGGCTGGCGTTGATGGCGGCGTTGGGCGTGCGGTCCGGCGTGCTGCTGATGGGCCTTGCGCCTGCGGTGTCGGTGGGCGTGGCGGTGGTCACCGGCGTCGGGACTGCGATCCTCGGGGTGGCCTTCGGTGCCACCTCGCTGGGGGTGGTCACAGCCGTGATGCTCGCGGTTGCCGCCGGACTCGAGGTGCGCCGGCGATCAAAGCACGGACGTCAAAGAGGGCGCGAGTTCCTGGCCACCGGGTGGGTGGTGCAGGCGGTCGGTGCGGTGCTGGTGGCCGCCGGCGCCGCCGCTGGTGTCGTCACCTGGTTGCGGGGGATGGGTCCATTGTCGACCGTCCCCCAGGAGCACGACATGATTGTCCATGCCGTGCTGTCGGCATACATCCAACGCACCGGTCATGCGGCCCCATGGCAGCTGATGCCAGCCGATGTCCTGACCGGCGCGCCGGTGGTTTTCTACCCGGCGGGGCTGCATCTGCTGGTGGCGGTGACTGGCGGCCTCACTGGTGGCACGGTGCCGGCGCTCAATGCCGTGACCGTAGTCGTGCTGGCGGTGAGCCTGTCGCTGTCAGCGGCGACCTTGACTGTGGTCGCGGCCCGCCAGCTACGGCTAGGTCGCCCGACGGCGATGCTCGCGGCGGGAGTCGGGGCGCTGGTGGCGTCGGGGCTGTACCGGCCGACCTTCCAGCTGATGCACGACGGCGGCCTGCTCACCGGCGGCGCCGCTCTGGCGCTGACGCCCGGCGTGGTCGCCGGGGTACTGATGTTGCCTCGCCTGCCGCGCACGTCGGCGGTGGCGGTCGGGGTGGCGTGCGCCGGTGCGGTGGCTGTGCATCCCAGCGCAGCGGTCTCGGTGGGAGTGACGGTCATCGCGTGGTGGGTGGGACAGGCGCTGACCCGCCAGGGCCGCCAGCAGCTGCGCGGCCAGCGCCATCTGGTCGGGTTGCTGGTCACAGCCGGGACAGCGGTGGTGCTCGGTGCCGGAACACTCGCCGGGGCGATGGCGGCCGGTGGGCGAACCAACGGGTGGCCGCCGGACATCTCGCCTACCCCGTTCGGCGATGCGGTGGGTAGCACACTGGCGCTGTCCTACGGCGGGCATCTCGACCCGCACCGGTCCCTGGGCCAGCTCATGGCGGCCGTTCTCGTCGCGCTCGGCGTGGTCGCGGTGGTCGCGCTGCGCCGCGGGTTCGGCCCGGTGACCGCCTGGGCGGCGTGGAGCCTGGTGACGATCGGTGCGTTCCTGAGCCCCGGCTCATGGCCGGTTGCCCTGATCACCGGGTTCTTCTACAACGCACAGCTGCGCGTGTGGTCGCATGTGTCGCTGCTGGCACCGGTACTCGCGGCACTCGGCGTGGTGCTCACCGCGAACCAGTGCGCCGTGTGGTTGCGCCGACATTCCCCAGTCCCGGTCCGGTCGGCGGCGGCCCTGCTGGTGGTGTTGGCCTGGCTGGGGTATCTGCTGGGGCCGGCCTCGCGCTATGCCCACACCAACGTCACCGCGGTGGCATCGCGCTATCTGACCCCCGACTTCGTCCGGGTGAACGCCGATGACCAGCGCGCCATCAGCTGGCTAGCCGGACACATCCGCCCCGGTCAGCGGGTTCTGAACTCGGCCAACGACGGCTCCACCTACCTGTACGTCGAGCGCGGCGTTCCGGTGTTGAATGTCAACACCCTGGGAGTGCCAGGCCTGCCCTACACATACCGGCTGCTGGAGTCCTTCCGCTCGTACCCGACCGACAGCCAGCTGCGCGCCGTCCTGCTGCGGTACAACGTGGCCTGGGTGTATGTCGACTCCCGGGCGCCGACGATCGGTTCCGCTGGATCGCCCGAGAACTGGGCGGGGACCGCAGGTTTCACCCTGGCGCCGGGTCTTGCCGATCTAGCCGGGCTGCCTGGGCTGGTTCCCGTGTTCACCAGCGGCTCGGTCACCGTCTATTCCCTCGACCTCAGCGTGCTGCGGACACTATCGGGGGGCACGGTGCGCATGCGGTAGTGCCGGCACCAGGCGGGTTGCCTCAGTAAGGTCCCCGCTAGCCTGCAAGCCATGCGGGCGGTGGTGACCGGGGGGGCCGGCTTCATCGGTTCGAACGTCGTCGATGGGCTCGTCGACGCCGGGGCCGAGGTGCTGGTCGTCGATGATCTGAGCCGGGGTTCGCGGGCCAATCTCGAGCTCGCGCTTAGTCGCACTGCCCGCCTGATCGAGTTGGATGTCCGCGACGGTCTCGCTGTCGACGAGGCGTTCCGGTCGTTCCGGCCGGAGCTGGTGTTCCACCTCGCGGCCCAGATCGACGTGCGGGTCTCGATGGACGAACCGGCGCGCGACGCGGCCGTCAACGTGCTGGGGTCGGTGAATGTGTTCGCCGCGGCCCACGCCGCCGGCGTGCGCCGGGTGGTGAATACCTCAACCGGTGGTGCGATCTACGGCGAGTCCGCGGTGGTGCCCACCTCGGAGGCCGTTGCCGCCGACCCCGTCTCAGCCTACGGCCTGAGCAAGCTCACCGCGGAGCGCTACGCCCGCTGGTTTCACCGGATGCACGGGCTCGACGTGGTGACGTTGCGGTACGGCAATGTCTACGGACCCCGGCAGGATCCCCGCTGCGATGCCGGTGTCATCGCAATCTTCTGCGATCGAGTCCTTGCTGGGCGCAGACCAACTATCTACGGCGATGGGCGACAAACCCGCGATTACGTCTTCGTGGCCGACATCGTGGCGGCCAACCTGGCCACCGCCCGAGCCGTTGTGCCAGCGCACCGCGAGTACAATGTGGGTACCGGCACCGAAGTCACGGTGCTGGAGCTGGCCCGGGCGGTTGCGGCGGCGGCGGGCGTTGACCCGGTGGACTTCGAGCCGGACTTCGTACCTGCCCGCCCCGGCGAACTCCTCCGCAGCTGCCTCGACGTCACCCGCGCCCGGTCCGGTCTGGGCCTGCCGCCTCCCACGCCGCTGCCCGAAGGGCTCGCTCGCACGTTGGATTGGGTCCGTTCCGTGGGCGTTCGCTAATTCCGGCCGTAAGTCGCCGCGACTTCGTGTAGGCGGGATAGCAGGTGCCTATCAGCTGCGCGGGCCGCCCTGGCCCATCCTTGACGGGTGAGTTCTGCGCTGATCTCCCGGTAGTACCGGCGTTCTTCATCGAATCGCTGACCGGTGCGCGCTCTGGTCGATGAGTCGTTGCCGGCATGTCGACGGTAGTGAAATGCGATCTCCGCGGGAAGCGCGATGGCACCGCCAACCAACAGCATATCGATTGTGTGACTGAGGTCGGAGATCGCATCTATATCGCTGTGCGCCCGGGTCCGTTCGATGACGTCTCGGCGGAAAGCTAGGGAGGGCAGGTATGTCCAGTTCCCCCGCAGCAAGCTCGTGACGGCATCCTCGCCGCCGATCTCGCCACGGCGGCGTGCCGCCCAGGAGGCAGCACGTTTGACTCGATCCGCGAGTGGGGTGATGGGCTCGTCGTGTTCGCCGATGACCGCCACGCCAGGTTGAACGATGATGGCGCTCGGATGGTCACGAAATGCTCTGTCGATCACATCGATGTAGTTGGGGAGGAGTAGATCGTCTGCGCCCAGGCTGGTGACGTAGCGGGCTGCGCTCTCAGCACCAAGCTGGAGTGCCCGGTATAGGTTGCCAGCTATGCCGAGGTTGCATTCGTTTCGAATATATCGAATACGGACGTCATCGAGTTGCCCAATGTGGTCGGCCGCCTTCGTGTCCGGGTTGCAGTCATCGATGACGGTCATCGTCCAGTCAGCCCGATTGAGCCGTTGCGCGCTTGCGATCGTGGCGAACAAGTAGTGATCTGCGCCGTAAAAGGGTATGACGAAATGGACGGTGGCAAGGTTGCCCGAGTGTGGTGGCACGGCCGCAGGATAGAGCACGTGGAGAATCAGTCCCTTGACCCTGACGACTGAGCTTGGGCCGACTGGGGCTCGGTGACCAGTCCGCGGTCGCGGTTGGTCAGCTCGGCGTCGCGCAACGCCACAGTACGAGCCAGGTCGGTCAGGTGGTTGCTGATCTCGCGCTGGCGAAGGTAGGTGTTCAGCATGCCGAACACGAACGCGACGACCAGCAGATACACCACCAGGTCGGTGCCGCGCCCGACGCCGATCTGCTGCGCGATCCACGTCATATCGTCGGGCCGCAGCACCGCGTAGATGTTCACCACGATGAACCCGAAGAACGCGATCCGCTTGCTCGCGCGGATGTGGACGTTGTGCGCCAAGCGCACGAAGTAAACCAGCGCGCCGAGTGCCGCGAGGACGAGAAGAACCTGCACGATCATGGCACGCTCACCTTTGGTCGCGCACGGCCAGGTCGAACAGGATGTTGATCCCGTTGATGAGAGGCTGGCCCTTGCTTGTTGAGTATTCGGTGTAACGGATCGTCACCGGTAGCTCCCGCACTGTCCACGACGACCGCGCCAGCAGCGAGACGAGCTCCGATGCGTGAGCCATGCCATTCATCCTGATCCGCAGCTGCCCCGCGACCGTGCGGTTGAAGACCCGCAGCCCGTTGTGCGCATCGGTGAGGTGCAACTTGCGTGCCACCGGGCTCAGCGCCACCACCAGACCCAGCGTGATGCGCTTGAGCAGCGGCACCCGGGGTGGCCGGCCCTCGTGCTGATCGAGGAAACGGGAGCCCAGGACGACGTCGGCAAAACCGCTGCGGGCCGCGTCGACCATGCGGCCGGCATCGGCGACCCGATGCTGACCGTCCGCGTCGAAGGTCACGAAGAATTGACCGCCCGGACGGGCCAGCGCGTAGCACAACCCGGTCTGCAGGGCCGCACCCTGTCCCAGGTTGATCGGGTGCCGGACAAGGTGCGCCGCGGTCGTGGCGATCTGCGCCGCGGATCCATCGGTGCTGCCGTCGTCCACGCACACGATGTTGCGGAACGTCGTGTGAAGGTCGGCGACAACTTGCGCGATCACGGTAACCTCGTTGTACACGGGGATGATCACCCACGTGTCGTCATTGGCCATCTGCGACTCCTGATCGCCGGGCGAGGCGTCGTCGCGCAGGGTAGCAGTGTCGGTGCGGCCGCCCTGCCCGACGGGCGGCGTCCAGACTTGACGGGTGGGGTTACTGACTCGCCGTGCCCGCTCGGCGGCTGCCCTCGACGCCCGTGACGCCGATGCCCATGAATAGGCCACAGCCCGATCTGATCGTGGTCGGTTCCGGATTCTTCGGTCTGACTGTGGCTCAGGCCATCTCGCTGATCGGCCGGCCGCTTTATGAAGCGTTCGTCCGCGGTTACACCGCCAAGCAGTGGCAGACCGATCCCACTGAGTTGCCACCGGGCATCATCTCCCGGCTTCCCCACCGGTGACTTCCAAGGCACGCCGGTGATGAACTACGCCGACTCCGACGTGCCCTACACCCGGATCCACGAATTCCGGCACTTCCATCCCGAGCGGGATTACCGCACCGACAAGACGGTGATCTCGCGGTTCGCGCAGTGCGGTGACGAACCCTATTACCCGATCAACACCGCCGAGGACCGGGTGAAACTGGAACGTTACCGCGAGCTGGCCCGCAAGGAGACCACAAACCGCAACGTGCTTTTCGGTGG
The DNA here is from genome assembly GCA_025937115.1 of Pseudonocardiaceae bacterium. The sequence continues at coordinate 6,817 of JAICSB010000107.1, forward strand.
GCGGAGATCGCCCCGTATTTCACCGAGAACCAGTCGCTGGACGACCCTTCGACGGGCCAGCAAGACAGTTGGTGAGCCGGGTTGCCAACCTGGGGCCATCTCATGGAGGGGTAGCCGACCCGTTGCGGGTCGCTGCCGAGGGCTACCCTCTGGCGACGTCAACACCGAGCCCGTCACACCGCCAGTACTGGCCTGCCACACCGTAAAAACTGGGGAGTCCATGCCCACCAGCACCGTCTGGAGCGCGGAAGAGTCGTTCGCCAGCGCGCCCGTCGAGCCGTTCTCGACGCTGCTGCAGCGCGTGATCCTGCCTCGCCGGGGAGACCCGATGGCCGTCCGGGCGCTGTACGTCGACGAGCAGTCGGCCACGGCCCGGCGGGTCTGGCCACCGGCCGGTGCTACCGGTGCCCCCGATCGGCGTGACGTCGACATCGAAATCACCCTGGCCAACCCCAACGCTCGGCGGGCGCGCGCGCTGTCGCGCACCAGCGTGGCAGTGCCCGAGCAGACCGAGGTGTCCTTCGCGGCGTACTTCAACGCCTTCCCTGCCAGCTACTGGCGGCGCTGGACCGCGCTGCGCACCGTGCGGCTGCGCCTGGACGTCGAGGGCGCCGGCCGGGTCGATGTCTACCGATCCAAGGCCGACGCCACGGTCATCCACACGCACGGCGAACTGGTCGAGGGGCGCCGCCAGCTCGACATCGAGCTGGACTTGACCCCGTTCGAGGACGGCGGCTGGTACTGGTTCGACCTGTCCACCGAGGACTCGGAGCTGATCGTGCACTCCGGTGGTTGGCACGCGCCGGTCGAGGCGCCGGGACGCGCCGCGGTGACCATCGGGATGCCCACCTTCAACCGCCCCACCGACTGCGTGGCCACCCTGCGCGCGATCGGCTCCGACGAGCTGGTCCGCTCCATCGTCACCGCGGTGGTGATCCCCGATCAAGGCGCCAACAAGGTCCGCGACCAGGACGGTTTCGCGCAGGCGCAGGCCGTGCTGGGCGACCGGCTGCGGATCATCGACCAACCCAACATCGGTGGTTCCGGCGGATACGCGCGGGTGATGTACGAGGCGCTGGAGAACACTGACTGCGAGCAGATCCTCTACATGGACGACGACATCGTCTTAGAACCCGACTCGATCCTGCGCGCGGTGGCGTTCTCCCGGTTCGCTCGCCGGCCGATGCTGGTCGGTGGGCAGATGCTGCAGGCCCAGGCCCGTTCCCGGTTGCACGCCTGGGGCGAGATCGTCGACCGGCGACGGATGCGGTGGAACAAGGCGCCGGGCACCGAATACGACCACGACTTCGCCCAGCACTCGCTGCGCCAGACCGCCTGGATGCACCGGCGCACCGACGTCGACTACAACGCCTGGTGGATGTGCCTGATCCCGCGCACCATCGCCGAGGACATCGGGCTGCCGCTGCCGCTGTTCATCAAATGGGACGACGTCGAGTACGGCCTGCGGGCCCGCGACGCCGGTTATCCCACCGCGACAGTGCCCGGTGTGGCGATCTGGAACAAGTCCTTCGCCGACAAGGACGACGCCACCGACTGGCAGGCCTACTTCCACCTGCGCAACCGGCTGGTCGGCGCGGCGCTGCACGGCACCGAAGAGCGACCTACGGCGATGTTCGCCGACAGCCTCAAACACGCCCTGAAACACGCCCTGGCGATGGAGTACTCCACCCTGGCGCTGCAGGAAATGGCGATCCGGGACTTCCTGGCCGGACCGGAAGCGCTGTTCGACAAGCTACCCACGGCACTGGGTGAGGTCCGGGCCCGCTGCGCGGAGTTCACCGACGGCCAGGTGGTGGACTCCCAAGAGCTGCCACTGCCAGCCGCCGGGGCGGTTGCGGCGCAGCGGATGCTCAAACCGCCCACCAACCCGGTGACCATCGGGGCGACCCTGCTCAAGCGCTTGGCACATCAGCTGCGCCCGGTCGATGCCCAGACCCAGCACCGCCCGCAGCTGTCGCTGGCCCGGGCCGACGCCCGGTGGTTCGTGCTCTCCGGGCTGGACGGGGTGACCGTGTCCACCGCGGACGGCCGTGGCGTCACCTACCGCAAGCGTGACCCCCAGGCGTTTCGCTCGATGCTGGCCCGCTCGGTGGCGCTGCATCGGGAACTCGCCCGGGACTTCCCCCGGCTGCGCAAGCGCTACCGCGACGCCGCACCGGGGCTTACTGACCGGACCGGCTGGAAAAGGGTATTCGACGCGTGATGCTGCAAACTGGTACTGACCATCAGGAAATCGCACTGCTGTCAGCGGTGCAGCGCAGGATCGGGATACCTCCGGTCGTGACCGCGGCCCGCGGGCTGTCCTACTTCGGCGAACACGCCCTGGGCTGGTTGGCGCTGGGCGCGCTGGGCGCGCTGATCGACCGGCGGCGCCGGCGGGACTGGCTGGTCTCCGCGGCGACGGTGGCCGCAGCGCACGGCACCTCGATCGCGGTGAAGCGGGTGGTACGCCGGCAACGCCCGGTTGATCCATCCGTTGAAGTGCTGGCCGGCACGCCGAGTCAGCTGTCCTTCCCGTCCTCGCA